>CAMYAA010000066.1 GCA_947253615.1 uncultured Sutterellaceae bacterium | reverse complement strand
AGAGACGGGCGCCATCCTCGAAGTCAACTCTGAAACTGGCGACGAAGTCAGTTTCAGAGTTGACTTCGAGGATGGCGCCCGTCTTGCGATCTTCGCTGATGTAAACAGCGACAACGCCTTCAGCCGTGATGCGAGCAGCAGCCTTCGTAGCCTTGTTACCAAGCTTCACACGAAGGATTTCTTCAGCCTTGGCCATATCGCCATCGGCTTCCGTCAAAGCCTTCTTGCACTCCATCATCGGAGCGTCGGTCTTGACACGTAATTCCTTGACCATCGCAGCGGTAATAGCAGCCATGTTCAATCTCCTAAATATTGAGAATTATTAAAAAATCGGTTGTGATGATGAAAAAAGGGGGTCCTGTTTGAGAGCCCCCTTTTCTCACAAATTCAAGCTTGAATGCTTAAACACATTCAGGAATTTCTTGGCGTAAGCCCCCAAAAGGATCTCACGCCAAATTGCTCAAACTTTCACCGAATTAGGCGGCCGGCGTTTCTTCAGCAGCCACTTCGACGAATTCTTCGCCCTGAGCAGCTTCGACCACTTCGGTCACGGAGTCGTTACGACCCGCGATGATCGCGTCAGCGATACCCTTCGCATAGATGGCAACAGCCTTAGCCGAGTCATCATTGCCCGGGATGACATAGTCAACACCAGCAGGGTTGTGGTTCGTATCGACAACACCGATCACAGGAATACCGAGCTTGTTAGCTTCCTGGATGGCAATCTTGTGGTAACCAACGTCAACCACGAAAATCGCATCAGGCAAACCGGTCATGTCCTTGATACCGCCGATGGACTTGTTGAGCTTTTCAACAGCGCGTTCGAAGTCAAGCGCTTCTTTCTTCGTTAACTTTTCGGCAGCGCCGTCAGCTAACTGCTGTTCCATATCCTTCAAACGCTTGATGGTGCCACGAACCGTCTTGAAGTTCGTTAACGTACCACCGAGCCAGCGCTGGTCAACGTAAGCGCAACCCGCACGCTGAGCTTCAGCGGCGATGATGTCACGACCACCACGCTTCGTGTCAACGAAGAGAACCTTGCCACCCTTAGCAGAGAGTAAACGAACAAACTTTAAAGCTTCTTCGAACTTGGCAACCGTCTTTTCGAGGTTGATGATATGAATCTTGTTACGAGCACCAAAGATGTACTGAGCCATCTTCGGGTTCCAGAAACGGGTCTGGTGGCCGAAATGGCAACCAGCTTCGAGCATTTCACGCATGCTAATCATTTTGTAAACTCCAAGGTTTTAGTCTTACACGTTTCGTTCGGAACCGCCCTCTTAGCCAATTTATTGTCATTGAGGCAGCACCTTGGTGAAGAAACGTGCGCAAATTAAACTCGGGACCGACTAAGGCACTCCGAGCGAAAAAAATGACGGCCAAAATCGACCGACATTTGAAGCTCGTGATTATAAAGATTGAGGGGGGGCTTGGCAAGCACTTTTCCCGAAAAATCGTTGGAATTCTAAACCTCTTCCTGGGTTAACCCTGCGAAAGTTGACTAATTGAGTTAACATTACTGCAACATTCATTCGAAGCGCGCCTGGAGGGGCCTCTATAGAGGCACCTCGGTCTACGTTTCCCCCTTTCTTTGGATAACCTTAGATTCATGAGTATTGAAATTAAAACCGCTGAGGACATTGCGGGCCTCCGTAAAGCGGGTCGTAAAGCCGCAGAATTATTGGATTACTTAACGCCGTTTGTTAAACCCGGCATTACCACGCTCGAGCTCGATAAATTAGCCTACGACTACACCGTCAATGTGCAAAAAGCCATTCCGGCGTGTTTGGGCTATCAACCCGCGCCCGATATGGTGCCCTACCCAGCCACAACGTGTATTTCCGTTAACCACGTAGTCTGCCACGGGGTGCCTAGCGAAAAGAAACTCAAAGCTGGCGATATCGTGAATATCGACGTGACGAGTATTGTGGACGGCTACCACGGGGACACGTCCCGTATGTTTATCGTGGGTAAGCCCACCATCGCTGGTGAACGTTTGGTCAAACTCGCCTTTGAAATCATGTGGGCCGGGATTGATGCCGTGCGCCCAGGCGGTTGCTTTAACGACATTGGGGTTGCGTGCCAAAACTACGCTAACGCCAACGGCGTCTCGATCGTGCGTGACTACGGTGGACACGGGATTGGTAAGGGCTTCCATATGGAACCCCACGTCAATCACTTCCCCGTCAATCGCCCCACCCCCGTTTTTGAACCCGGCATGGTCTTTACGATCGAACCGATGGTTAACGCGGGGCGCTACCACGTCACGGGCTTAAAGGACGGCTGGACGGTCGTCACTAAAGACCGCTCGCTCTCGGCTCAGTGGGAACACATGATTGTCGTGACGGAAACGGGTTACGACGTCCTCACGGTAAGTGCGGGCACGCAAGCGCCGCCCGCCTTTGTGAAGGGCTGGAAGTTGCCTGAAAAGCTCGACTAATCGAGCCGCTCCTCCTTCTACTCAAAAGGCATGGCCCCAAACGCCATGCCTTTTTTGCGTCGTTCTCACTTGATGAGCGTCCTCTTTGGACTTAGACTAGTCGATAAACAAAACGTGCAAGCAGGAATGGATACCCTCTAGCGTTTGTCCGCCCACCGATCGGTGGTTACTAGCCCAAGTGCGGTTATAAAGCGATTCCTGTACAAACCCCGCCCAAAGCGGGGTTTTTTCATGAGTACGCCAACTTCGCGGGCACAAAAAAACCGCCCCGAAGGGCGGCAAGGGTGCCCAGGCCAAGAGCCGGTGGGGGCTCAGGCCTGAAGTCATTCTTTTTAGATGTAACCGTAGATCATGGCTAAGATGTAGCCGGTGATCGTCGCGGTACCCACACCAATCAAACCCGGAAGGATGAAGGAGTGGTTGATCACGAAGCGGCCAATGTGCGTCGTACCCGAACGGTCGAACTGAATGGCAGCCAAGTCAGACGGATACGTCGGTAAGATGTAGTAGCCGTAGCAAGCGGCGGCACAACCCACGATCACGCCCGAAGGAACACCAATCGCTAAGGCCACAGGAACAATCGTCGCCACAGCAGCGGCTTGGGAGTTCACTAACTTCGAGGTTAAGAGAAGCACGATGGCATAGGCCCACGGATACGTCGTGATGGCATCCTTCATGATGACCTTCAATTCGTTCAAGTGAGCATGGAACATCGTGTCAGCCATCCAGGCCACACCGAAGACCGCGCAAATAGCCACACAACCGGCAGAGAACACTTGGGTACGAGCCACATCGCTAGCACGCGTCTTGCAGAAGAGCACAATCAAAGCACCCGTGGCTAACATGAAGACCTGAATAATGTTGGTCATCGAGAGCGCCTTAGGCGTGAACATCGAACGTAACGACGGAATCATCCCGAAGAGTGCAACAAAGCCCACCGCAGCTAAGAAGATCCAGAGGGAAGCCCACTGTTCAGGACGGAACGTCTTGCCAATTAAGGTCGTCGTTTCGCCATAAACGTACTTGCGCTGTTCAGGATCGCTCACTAACTTCTGGAATTCCGGATCTTTGTCCAAATCCTTACCACGGAACATCGAGAACGTAGCAATGAAGAAGATACCAACAATCGCACCAGGAATCGTGATCGCGAAAAGCTGTAAGAAGCCAAAGGGCTTACCACCCACCTGGAAGTGTTCCATCAAACCAATCATGGACACCGCAGCCACAGCCGCCGGCGAGCAAATAATAGCCATCTGGGAAGCAATCGTCGAAGCGGCCATCGGACGTTCTGGACGAATGTTGTTCTTAATAGCGACGTCATAAATAATCGGAAGCATCGTGTAAACCACGTGACCCGTACCGCAGAGAACCCCTAAGAGCCAGCAGATGTACGGAGCCAAATAGCAAACGAAACGCGGATGACGACGTAAAACCTTTTCAGCCACTTGAAGCAAGCAGTCTAAACCACCCGCCGCTTGTAAGGCCGAAGAGGCACAGATCACGGCCAAAATCGTTAAGATCACAGCCGTCGGCGCTTTCCCTGGCATTAAGCCAAAGCCGAAAATTAATACCAATAAACCCAGGCCGCCAATGAGACCAAGCGCCATACCACCACGCTTAGCACCAAAAAACAGCGCTGCTAATACAACGGCTAATTCAAGCCAAAATTCAATCCCCAACATTCATACTCTCCAATGGTCAGGTTTAGACGAGGGTTACCTAATTATTAAGGGAAAAATTAAAAAAAACAGCATGGCTAAAACGACATTTGATGTAAATCCGCTTTTTTTACAATCTTAACCTTTGTAGGTAAGCCGATTTATACCTCTCATAAACGAAAGCTAAAACCCCTAATGTAAAGATCGGTTGTAAAGGCCTATAAAAGCAAGGATCACAAGGTTATCGGTTTTTATACCCATTAAGTTTGCTATATTTTTTAGCGATAACCTTTTAGATTTAAGTAACAACCCTAATCTTTTAGGAGCAGGTTTTATACACCCTTATTGGGCCTCGAGATTTAGCCGATCTTTTGGCCAAGACCCCTAGACCCAGACTACCCACTTTTATTGAATCAAGGAGATCCTATGAATCGTGAAGAACAAGCGGAGCGTTTGACCGACCTCATGGCACGATTTACCGGTTACTTCGGCAAGCACTTACCCGATGACGTCTTAGCGCGTTTAAAGGAATTGCGTGAAGAACAAACCAGCGACATGGCTAAACTCATTTATGAGTCCATGTTCAAAGACTTAGCCATGGCCAAAGAAGACAATGTCCCGATCTGTCAAGACACGGGCGTTTTACAGTTCTTTGTCCAAGTGGGCGAGAACTTCCCGTTGCGTGGTGAACTGCGTGCGGCCCTCAAAGAAGCCGCCAAGCGTGCGACGAAAAATGCCCCCTTGCGTCCTAATGCCGTGGAAATTTTTGACGAAAAGAACACGGGCAACAACACGGGGCACAATATTCCCTGGATTGACTGGGAACTCGTGGAAGGTCGTGACGACTGCACTATCTATGGTTATATGGCTGGGGGCGGCTGCTCGTTACCAGGGACTGCGAAGGTATTAATGCCGGTCGAAGGCTACGAAGGCATTGTGAAGTACATCTTTGACACGATCACGGATCGTGGGATTAATGCCTGCCCACCGTTACTCGTCGGGATTGGTATTGCGGGTTCGGTTGAAGTCGCTGCCAAATTAAGTAAGAAAGCCCTCTTACGCCCGATCACGTCGCAAAACAGCAATGAACGTGGTGCCCAATTCGAAAAATTGATCGAAGACGGTCTCAATAAACTCAATATTGGGCCGGGCGGCTTAACCGGGGTTAAGTCCGTCATGGGGGTTAATGTGGAACATGCGGCTCGTCACCCGGCGTGCTTAGCCGTGGGGATTTCCACGGGCTGCTGGGCACACCGTCGTGCCTGCATTCATATCAATAGCGACTTGAGCTACGACATGGTCTCGCACAAAGGAGTAACTTTATAATGAAACGCGTTTTAACGACCCCTATTCAAGACGCTGATTTAGAAGATCTCAAGATTGGCGATATCGTTTATTTGTCGGGTTACTTAGTGACCTCCCGCGATGATGTGCACACCCGCTTGGTCAAACAAGGGAAAGAGCTCCCCGTGGACCTTAAAGGGAAAGCCATTTTCCATGCGGGCCCGATCATGGTGCCATGCGAAACCTCCGGGAGCGGCTACAAAGTCGTGAGTATTGGCCCCACGACCTCGATGCGTATGGAAAAATTCCAAAAGGAATTCTTGGAACAAACCGGCGTCAAACTCATTGTGGGTAAAGGCGGCATGGGTCCCAAGACGACCGAAGGTTGTAAGAACGAAAAAGCGATTCACTGTGTGTTCCCCGGTGGCTGCGCGGTTTTAGCCGCCCACTGTGTGGAAGAAGTCGAAGACGTCCAGTGGCTCGACTTAGGTATGCCTGAGGCCATGTGGGTGATGCGTGTCAAGGAATTCGGTCCGTTGATCGTTTCCATCGATACGCACGGGGGCAACTTATTTGAAAAGAATAAGAAGACCTTCAATGAAGATAAGCACCCGATTGTCGAGGATATTTGCCAACACGTGGACTTCTTAGATTAAGGTCCGTTTGGTTCTCGACCCAGAAAACACCCATCGCGAAACCCTTCGCCATGGGTGTTTTTTCACGGGGTTAGGCCGACATCCGTCGTAAATTTGCTACACTTTCCGTACCTAACCAAAATCCCAACAAGGTTGACCCAATGAGCATTAAAAGCCTACTGAAGTCACTTTTTTCCTCGTCTGACAAAAGTGATGTGCTGTCTCTTATACACATCTCCGAGCCCACGAGACCGTACTAGATATC
>CAMYAA010000065.1 GCA_947253615.1 uncultured Sutterellaceae bacterium | reverse complement strand
CTACACACTGCATATCGTCGGCAGCGTCAGATGTGTATAAGAGACAGCATTGATGCTGCAGACGATTCGAGCTGCGGAACCATACATTCCAGAATCGCGTACGAACATGAGTTTTACATCATCAGATGAGATCGGGGTACCTAGGTTAACAGCATTGACTGGGGTAGCGTCGTCCGGATTAACGGGCGTAGTGTAGCCAGCGCAGCCGGTTAATGTAGCCAGGCTAGCGAGTGCTCCGAGGAGTAATAGTTTTTTGAGCATCATGGGCTCCAGAGTCAGTAAGAGGAGTTTCTACGTTTTTAAACGAAAGGGGTAAGTATTGTACTGATCTCTAGAAAATGTGGGCAAAAAAAGACCCTCACCTCACTGTTGGAAAACAATCGAGGAGAGGGCTTCTCTCGGCGAAACGCGTCGGAAATTACTTGGCCGCTTGTTGTAAGAGCGTTAATAATTCCGGCACGTGTGTACGTGCATTCACATCACGTAAAGCATGGGTGATCACACCATGATCAACCACAAATGTGGAGCGCTTTACCTTGCGGCACATACGACCACAGTAGGGTTCCGTCTTGATGACGTCATAGGCTAAGCAAAGGGCTTCTTCCTTGTCGGAGAGCAACTGGAAGTTTAAGCTCTGCTTCTGGCAGAACCCCGCATGGCTCTTGACGGAGTCACGGGAGACCCCAAAAATCTTGTAGCCTAACTTTTGGAACGCTTCAGCATTGTTGCGGAATTCTTGCGCTTCAATCGTGCACCCCGGGGTGTTGTCCTTGGGGTAGAAGTACAAAATGTACTTTTCGTTGGCTAACGATTCACTGTTGATCAAATCATTGTTGTTGTCATAGAGTTCAAAGCTCGGGGCTTTGTCACCCACACCAACGGGTTTTACGTCTTCACTCATCCTTTTTCTCCTTATGTGCTTGGGGAGGGGGCTGAATTGTCCAACACTCTCCCTAACACGGTTCGATTTTTTCATTGTAACAAGCCAAGATGAGGAATTAAAAGTCCTTCGCTTGACCTACAACCCCCAAGGGGTTCACCATGAAAAAAGCGTTTTAGCGTCAACCAAGATGAGCACTAAAACGCTTGAACGATAAGCCTCTCATTGATTAAGAGAGACCGAGTCAATTCATTAGAGGGAGCAACCGCAACCGCAGGAAGCTTCCTTAACGTCACCAGCCTTGAAGCCAGCATCCGTTAAAGCCTTCTGGAGGTCTTCGTCCTTGACAGAGCAGCAGCCTTCAACGACAGCAGCACCCTTTTCGAGATCAACCGTCACGGAGCGAACGCCAGGAACCTTGCTCAAAGCGTCTTGAGCATGTTGGCGGCACTTGTCACAGGTCATCCCTTCGATCTTCACGATTTTCTTCATAATTAACTCTCCTTATGAGAATGAAAAACTTGATAGATTAGATCTTATCGCATTGTTGACATTGTCGCCATAGTTCATTTGGGTAGAGTGTTGTGTATTTGTTGCAAAGCTTGGGCTTGAGAGGCTTTGTGAAGCACCTAAGTCCTTAGAAAATAAAGCTTTTTTGTGTGTCGTGGAAAAAACGTAAGGAAAAGTGTTGCTACGATTTGGCGCTCTTTTGGCGCGACGGCGTTGGCCTTGGTGGAGCTAGCACTTGGATGAGTGCTTAAGTGGCTCTTCAATCGATGTACTCCTCTTGAGAGAGGACGGTCAGGGGCAGTGACGCCCGTGGGGAAGGATCGGGTCGGCAACGGGTCGGAAACGGGTCGGAAAGGGGTCGGAATCGGGTCCAAGTTATTCGAGCTGCCCACGAGCAAAACTCCGTGATAACATGATTTCACTCGGTTAAAGGCCGTACGTGAGTCTTCGTTGAGCCACCGGCGCCTTTGACCCATCCTAATTCAAGCGACCGTTGAGACGGTGCTCTTCGTTAACTATGCCGACTCGTTCAAAAAATCAATTGAAATTTGCTTCGAACCCTTGGAGTGAAGCGCTCTGGAATCACTGGTGTGATCAGCTCGATGAAAAAGCGCTCCAAAAGGGGATTTCTCCCTTTATCAATGGGCATGTGACATCCCTTGGGCTATTGGGCGAGGGCGTCGTGCAATCGGTGGTTGATATTCGTGACTGTCCTTATGAAGTCACGCTCTTTTTTGAACCCATTGAAGCGTCAACGATTGATCGGTGGGTGGATGCGCTGAACGACGCCCCCATGGCTCGTGGTGCGTTGCTAAATCATGAGTGGACTCCTGAACTCACCGAGCTCGCCAACGCAGTTGGACTCGATGTTTTAGCTCCGCCCAAAGGCTCACACTTAAGTCAAATGGGGTCTCAGCGCTATCGTTGGGTTTGTACGTGTGAAAGTTTTGAAGAGGAGGGAGCTTCGAGCTTTGGCACCGCCTCTCGTCCCCCACAACCAGCGCTTTGTCCTCATGTGGCCGCGACGTTGGTGGCGCTGTGCCGAACCATTGATCAATTACCCCTCAATCTGTTGGCGATTCGTGGAGTGGATGTCGAAGCACTATTGGCTCGGTTTGCTTCCCAGGCTAAAACCGAAGTTAAAGAAACCTATACGCTTGAAGCTTGGTTAAATTCTCCATTACCTGGCGAGGAAGATAAAGTTTCTGAAGGTGATAAAGATTCAGAACGGGATCTAAAAGAGGGTGTAAACACAACGTTGTTGGGTTTTGATGCCATTCCAACGATGGATTCGACGTGGGTTAAGCTTTTTCCCAAAGTGGTCCCGGAGTCCGTCAAGACGGAAGATGACTCTGAGTTTGATGTGCCCAATAGTGAGTGGCGTTTTGAGCGATTTGGCCTGACGAGCGCCTTGATGAAAAAAACGATTGGGACGTTTAAGGCCGTCGGTTCGGCGCGTCTCAAGGCGATGCGTGAAGCGCATCGGGTCACGGAAGACAGTGCAGAAAATACCGCAGAAAAAACCAAGCTCTGGGATCAATCCTTTTTGGGCTTTCGTGTTGGGGAATCGCTCTCAGAGCATCCTGAGCTGATGCTCGTGACGAGTGAAGCGCTGCTCTCGACTTATCCAGTTTTACTAAACGTTTTAAAAGCTCAGATCAATGCGCGTTCTGAAGCGGCCTCACGTTCGGACGCTAACGCTGTGGTGTCGGGGCCTACTTATCGGGGGCAGCCGCTATGGGGCCAAACCCTTTATGTGAGTGTGGATGAACTCTCGCCTAATACCGTTTGGGCGGACTTTTGGCGTTGGAATGAAACCCCAGGGGGTTTGTCGCCCTGGGCGCAGTTTTGTCAAAGCATTAAGCGTTTTGTGTTGCATCTCGCCCAAAAGGGAGCGATTAAGCCCGTGGTCTTTGAGACCGAAGAGTCGCTATTGGTACGCTTAGGCTGGATTCCGTTTGAAAATAACGAGGTGATTCAGTCGCTCTATAAAGCGCTTGAAAAGGAACTTAAAAAGATCTCCATTCCTGACGAGTGGAAGCCTTGGGCACAAGGCGATCAATCCCTTTTACGAGCTTTAGTCTTTTTCTTATTAAATTCGTTTTTTGTTGACAAAGAGGTGCCGCGCTGGCCTAAGCTCGCTCGAGCGATGATTAGTGATGATCATGGGGCTTTAGGGACGCATTTGATTTTTGAAGTCCCGTGGGACTTACGCCTCTTTAAAGCGTTTTTTGCTTGCTTACGCCCGAGTCATCCTGAGCGTCACTTCACGCCGCTCTTAACGTTACGCAAGGTCGATGGCGAAACCCTTGCGATGAATTTGGCGATTTTGCCTGAAGCATCCATGAACCCAGAGATGAAGCTTGCTAAGGGTGAGCGTCCCGGGCCCGTCAATTATCGAGCGATTTTGACGAAAAAGCTTTGGGAGCCTTATCGCTTTCAGGTTCAATCGGCTTTTGAAGAAGTTGCACGAGCGGTACCTTTGATTGCGAAGATTATTCAATCAGCCGGTGATGCTCAGCATTTACCGATGAGTGACTTGGCCGATTTTGTTTTTGAAATTCGTCCGACTTTGGAGCTCGCTGGCTTTAAAGTGCATTGTCCTAAGGCCTTAGAGCGACTTTTGCGTCCTAAGTTACGTTTAGAGACGGGGGCGCGACCGCGCGGTAAGGGTGAGGTCACTCTTGAGGCGATGATGGACTTTTCGTGGGACTTGGTGCTTGGGGATGAAAGTATTCCGAGTGCGGCATTGCCGAGTCTGATTGAAGCCAAAGGACAAATTCTGCCTTGGCGCGAAAGCTATATCTATCTTGATCCTGAAACGCTCGAGTCGGTGGAGGAGATTCTTGAGGAACCCCCACGCTCGTTAACGGGGATTGAGCTTTTGCGTATTGCGCTTGAGGGCACTTACCATGGTGTTGCTGTGGATTTAGGCGAGGCCTTTAAAGCGGAGATTGCTCGCCGACTTCAGACACCGACGACGCCAGTGCCTAAAACGATTCAAGCGCAATTGCGTCCTTATCAAGAACGTGGTTTTCAGTGGTTGGTTCGTAATTGGCAATGTGGTTTAGGCTCGGTCCTTGCTGACGATATGGGTTTAGGCAAAACGCTCCAAGTAATTACGGGCCTGACTTGGCTCAAGGACGAAGGGGAGTTCTCGGAGAAGGCTGCTCTGGTTGTCGTGCCTACGAGCTTATTGACGAACTGGGAGCGTGAGCTTGCTCGGTTTGCGCCCCATATGCGAGTGTATCGTTACCATGGCGATAAGCGTGATATCACTGATTTGGCCCCCGGGGCGTGGGACATTGTCTTAACGAGCTACGGGACGCTTCGTAATGATGTGGAAGCGCTCTCGACGTTATCTTGGCGCGTGTTAGTGCTTGATGAAGCGCAGGCGATTAAGAATACCGACACGTCTACGATTCGTGCCGTGAAAGCTTTGGATATTCATCCAGTCGTGGCGATGAGTGGCACACCTGTGGAAAATCGATTGTCCGAATATTGGTCGATCCTGTCGGTGGTTGAGCCAGGACTTTTAGGTTCTCAAGCGCGTTTTGAAGCGGAGTTTGCCGGTCCCATTGAAGTGGATAAAAACGAAGCGGCGCTGGAACGCTTTAAGGCCATTACGGCTCCTTTTGTCTTACGTCGTGTGAAGACGGATCCGACGATTGTGACCGATTTACCCGATAAGATTTCAACGAATCGCTTTGTGGGGCTTAATGCCGATCAAGTGTTACTGTACCGTCAGGCTTTAAACGAGTGTTGGCAAGCGTTAGCGCAAGTGAAAGATAAAGCTCAGCGTCAAAATCAGATTTTGGCCCTTATTACGAAGTTAAAAGCGATTTGTAATTCGCCCTCGCAATACTTAAAGACGTGGGTGAATTCCCCGGATAGTGAGAAAGGGAAGGCTGTTTTGGATACCGTGGGCGAGGCGATTGCTAATGGCCAAAAGGTTTTGATCTTTACGCAGTATGTTTCAATGGGTGAGCGTTTACAGCTCTGGTTAACGCGACGCTTTAATTCGTCAGTGGATTTTCTCACGGGGGCGTTGTCGATTCGAGATCGGCAAATGATGGTGGATCGCTTTCAAACCAATGAGGACCAACGTATTTTGATTGTGTCTCTGAAGGCGGGCGGCACTGGACTTAATCTCACTAAGGCCAATGTCGTGATTCACTATGACTTATGGTGGAATCCAGCGGTGGAACGTCAAGCGACGGACCGTGCGTATCGTATTGGTCAAAAGAATCACGTCTTTGTTTATCGCTTTATCACGGAAGGGACGTTTGAAGAGCGTATTAATGTGATGCTCGAGCGTAAATCGGCATTGTTCGATTTAACGCTTGAAGCAGGTGAGACTTGGATTGGCGATATGGATGATGAGGCCTTGACCACGTTGTTTACTCTCCCTGAGGCGTCATTGTAAGTTTTGAGAAGGCAGCATCATTGCAACAAAAAAGGCGACCGATCGTGATGAAAGGTCGCCTTTCTGGTTAAACCACGTTAACGATTAGAAGTTTTCGCAGTCTTTAGCTTTCCAGAGGAAGCTCTGAGTCTTCATGGCCTTATCAAAGAGCACCTTGAATTGGCACGTCTGAACTGCACTGCCTTGAGTGCGGTGGAACACGTAGTCCCATTCACGTACGCCAATTAACCCCTCGTTGAAATGAGGTTCGCCCAAGAGGTTCATCACTTGGGCCTTGGTCATGCCTTTGTGCAATTGATGGAGTTGTGCGGTCGTAGGCCAAGTCCCTTGGGACAAAACGTCTTTTTTTAACGCTGGCCAAACCGGGTGGGTGGTTGTGCCTTCTTGGTTAACGGGACTTAAATTACCACAGGCGACGAGACCCGAAGTGAGAAGGGCGGTGCTCAAAAGTTTTAAAGCGGTGGTTTTCAT
>CAMYAA010000064.1 GCA_947253615.1 uncultured Sutterellaceae bacterium | reverse complement strand
AAGTACGGCGAGCACGGGCCATGGTGGATTTGCACCGGAGAAAAAACTCTTTGAAGAACCCACACCCGGTTGTGTAGCGCCGAGTACGGATGGGCGTTTGCCACTCTCCATTTTTGATATGCCCACGCCTCCGTTGGTTCAAACGACCAAAGAAGACATGGAACTCATGTCGCGTGCGATTGTTTCGAAATTACAAACGTTCAATATCGAGGCCTCGGTTCAAGGGGCTGAAACGGGTCCTGTGATTACGCAGTACCGTATTGAGTTAGCCCCGGGCGTGAAAGGTGCCCAGATTGAAGGCGTGCGTGATGACTTACGTCGTGCCTTAGGGGTTCGTTCCGTGCGTGTCGTCCCGAGCATTGTGGGGACGAGCTATATCGGGATTGAAATTCCGAATCCGGTGCGTGAAACCGTTCGCTTACGTGAAGTGTTGGATTCGGATGCGTATCGCAGTAAAGAGTGGCTCTTGCCGCTCTCCTTGGGTAAGGATATTAAGGGCACGCCCTTTGTCTTTGACTTAGCGAAGATGCCGCACTTATTGGTGGCGGGGACAACGGGCTCTGGGAAGTCTGTGGGGATTAATTCGATGATTCTCACGATGCTCTACCATTGTGATCCTTCGCAGCTGCGCTTAGTGTTGATTGACCCGAAGATGTTAGAGTTCTCGCCCTATAACGGGATTCCGCATTTGTTAACTCCGGTCGTGACTGACATGAATAAGGCGGCGATGGCCCTCAAGTGGCTCACGCGTGAAATGGATCGTCGCTATGCGGTTCTGGCAAGCGTTGGGGTTCGTCACTTTACGACCTATAACGAAAAGGTGAAAGCCGCGCAGGCTCGTGGCGAAGTATTACGTTTACCGAGCCGCAATCCTGAAGAGCTTGGGGAAGAATTGCAGCCCTGGCCTTACATTGTCTGTGTGATCGACGAATTGGCGGACTTAATGCTCACCAATCGTAAAGAGGTCGAAGGCGAAATCACCCGTATTGCCCAGAAGGCTCGTGCTGCCGGGATTCACTTGATTTTGGCCACGCAACGCCCCTCGACAGACGTTGTGACGAGTTTAATTAAGACCAACGTGGGAACACGTATTTCCTTCCAGGTCGCCTCGGCTCTCGATTCGCGTATTATTTTGGGCGGCAATGGTGCGGAAAGTCTCTTGGGTAATGGCGATATGCTCTTTAAGCGTTTGGGCGACAACGTCTTTACGCGTATCCAAGGGTGCTTTGTCAGTGATGATGAAGTGCTTCGCTCGGTGGACAGTCTTCGCGAGTATGGGGCGCCCGACTATGTGGATGGCGTCACTGAAGAGCAAAGCGATAACGACGGCGAGGGCGGCACGGGCGGCTCGAGTGCGGGTGAAGAGGATCCGCTCTACGATCAAGCCGTGCAGATTGTGCTCTCGGAGCGTCGTCCGACGATTTCCTTTGTTCAGCGCAAACTCGGGATTGGGTACAACCGTGCGGCCAACCTTCTTGAAGGGATGGAAAACGCAGGGATTGTATCTAAAGCTAACTCTGCGGGTAAGCGTGAGATTTTGGTCCCCGAACAATATTAATCTAGAGCCTCAAAGCGTCGTGCATTGGGCATGACGCTTCTCGGAGGATAAGAAAGTGGCGCCTCATTGTGGGCGCCTTTTCAAAGTAGGAGTAAAGATTTTGAAGCATACCCCTTGGAAAATTGGCGTATTAATGGGCCTTGTGGGTCTGAGTTGTGGACTCTCGAGCGGGGCCTGGGCTGGGGACACTCAAACCCCAACGACACTCACCTCGAGCGTGAAGGCGCCCGAAACGTTGAGTGAACGTGCGCTCTCGCGCTTAAAAACGTGGTTAGCGATGTACCCAGAGGCCAAGGGGACGTTTACGCAACGGGTGATGGATCGCACGGGTCACGAGATTCAACCGCGCTCGGAAGGGACCTTTCGCTTTATGCGCCCGGGGAAGTTTGAGTGGGCCTACACCTCGCCCGATGTGCAGCGCCTAATCAGCAACGGTGACGTGCTTTGGATTTATGAGCCCGACCTTGAGCAAGTGATTGAAAAGTCGGTCGAAGGCCAATTGAGTGGATCGCCCGCGGCTATTTTATTTGGGGATCCGCATTGGGATCGCTTTTGGAGTGTTACCGAGCCTGAAGCCGGCTTGATTGTGGCGAGCCCCAAGAATAAAGACCTCCCCTATGACACGGTCAAGATTTGCTTTAATGCGAAGAATGTGCCCACGGAGCTCACGCTCGAGGATGCCTTTGGGCAAACGACCGTGGTGGGATTTCCCACGTTTGAAAAAGCGCACTTCGCGGCAAAGGACTTTGACTTTACGATTCCCTCAGGGGTGGAAGTTTTGCGCGACGCCCATTAAGCGTTCCGAGGGTGTTTCTCGAAGGAGGGTCTCATGCGAGGCCCTTTCTTTTTTGAAAAATGGCATTTTGAAAGTAAGGGTTTTCGCCTGTACTTGCGCTAACACTGATACAATAAGGAACATATTAAGAAGTTGATTTGGGACTTCTTTAGAGTTTTTTTCAAGTACGAGGAATCCGCATGGACCCGTTAGCGCGAAGAGCCCTGATTGATCGTGCGCTCTCTGAACGAGAGCTCGTGACGCTCGATGAGCTTCAAGCGTTACTTCATGTGAGTGTTCCCACCATTAAGCGCGATTTGCGTTTTATGCGTGAAGTACTACAGGCGCCCCTGGTGTATTCGCGTGCACGAGGGGGGTATCGGTATGAACGCGAAATCGGGGTTCGTGAGCCACAGGATCGTGTGCGACGTTCTCGACTCACCGAGCATGAGCATGCTTGGTATAGCGCGAAAGAGCTTTATTGCTTAGTGAAAACTTTGGACATGATGGAGCTCTTAAAAAAGGATGAGGCCTCGTTAATCAAAAACGATGTCTTACCGATTTTGGCGCGAGTGCGTGATGCGTTAGGGCATGGTCATTTGCCTCCGAAAGAGTTGTTAAAGCGGATTCACGTGGTCTCTCGAGATCAGGTGTTGGAAGAGTCGGACTTATTTGAGATTGTCGGGTTAGCGCTCGCGCAACGGCATCGCATCAAGGTGCGTTATGCCGCGCGAGGTTCGACCGAGCTCAAAGTGAGTGAACTCTCCCCGCAGCGTTTAGTGCATTACAAAAACCGTTGGTATTTGGATGCGTACTGTCATGACATTCATGCGTGGCGTACGTATGCCATTGAGAACATCAAACTGGCTGAAGTCTTGCCCACGCCAGCGAAGGGCTATGCGCCTTCACGCGTGTCGCGTGCTTTAGATCAGAGTTATGGACTATTTCGCAGTGGCGCCTTAAAGCGTGCGGTGTTGGTGTTTGACGAGGTGGCTTCGCCCCATATTCGTCGTGAACGCTGGCATCCGAGACAACGACTCTCCGGCACGAAAAATCAAGCCCGATTGAGTGTGCCTTATACCAATGCGACCGAACTGATGGGAGAAATCCTTCGTTGGGGAACGCATGTCAAAGTGCTCGCACCTGAAGAACTCAAAAAAGAAGTCCAAGCTCATCTTCGTGAGACTTTAAATCAGTACCTTGAGGGTTGAGTCAAGCGATTCCTCTCAAGGGTTTAGTAAGGACTATCTTTCGATGCAGGAAGAGCCCAAAACGAATCGTCGTCGTGGTGGAAGACGCCGTTTCAATACGCACCGTCCGAATACGTTGCCGAATCTATTTTTCTGTGGGGATCCTCACGGGTGTTTAGATCAGGTCAACGAGGCGGCACGTTTGTATAAACCTGATGCGATGATTTTGCTCGGGGATATGCAGTTGAGTGCGCCGTTGGATGTTGTGCTTGAAGAAGCACTGCATTACACGGATGTGTATTGGATCCCAGGGAATCACGACACCGATACCGATCAGTATTACGATTATTTATGGCGTAGCAAACTCGGCCAGCACAACTTGCACGGTCGTGTCATTAATATCCATGGCTTACGTATTGCCGGGCTTGGAGGGGTGTTCCGCGGTCAAGTTTGGATGCCGCCTTCTCCCCCGAACTATTTGTTCCCTTCGGACTTAATGCGACGCTTAGGGCCATTTAACAGTTGGCGCGGTGGTTTAGCGCGTCGTCATCGTACGACGATTTTCCCGTCGGTTTACGATTATTTGAAAAATCACAAAGCGGACATTTTAGTCACGCACGAAGCACCGGCGTGTCACAAACGTGGATTCCAAGCGCTCGACGATTTAGCGCAAGCGATGGAAGTGCGTTGGATGTTCCATGGGCATCAGCATGAGGACCGTACCTATGGGTGTGATTCCCAACAAGGGATTCGTGTGCGTGCCGTGGGCTATCGCGGGATTGTGAATTTGCAAGGGGACGTGGTGATTCCGGCCCAATTGGATCCGCGTGAAGCGGCGGATTTGGGCTCGGCCATTGAGCGTCAAAACCATCGATTAGAGGCCGGCGAGATTATTCTCGTTCGTGATGAAGATGGGCGTATTTCTATTATGGACGCCGTAGAGCCGTTGGCACCTGGCTTAGAGCCTGCGATTCATCAGCCCGAGCCGATGGTGCAGTCGATGTTGGAAACGCAAGCGCGTCAAAAGGCGCGTTCCTTGGGGCGCGAAGTGCAAAAGCGTGCGCCTGGGGGCCGTTGGCGTCATCCACGACCGCCCAAGAATGCCAAGAGCAATGGCAATGGTAATGGCGCCCCTGCGGCGAATGCCAATTCGGCTCAGTTGCGTGAGCGTAGCGTTGAGAATTCTTCTAAGGAAGGACGACAAAACGGCGACAAACCGTCTAAAGCTTCTTAAAGAGCAGCACCCAAACAAAACGGGCCTCGTGGAAACATGAGGCCCGTGGCTTATCGTGAGACAGGGGTGAGTTAGAAGAGTTCCACCACCATTCCAGGTTGGGGATTTTCTTCGTCTTCAGGAATAATCGCCACGGCACTGGCCTGAGCAATGCTCATCAAGGACGCGGAGTTTTGGCTCCCCATGGGCACAAACCAGAGTTCGCCTTGTTGATCCGTTTCGAGGGTCCCTAACACATGATCGCGTCGCCCCGGACGGGTTTTCACACGCGTCTTTAATTTGGCCGTTTTGAGGGGGCGAGGTGATTGAGCACCCAAGAACGCTTCGATGGCGCGCTTCACAAAAATCGAGCAGCCAATATAGGCGGCCACTGGGTTACCGGCAACCCCAATAAACAAGGGGTGACGCCCTTCATTAAAGCGACCAAAGACAATGGATTTCCCAGGACGGGCCATCATCCAATGGTGTTCGACTTGGGCGAGTTCGGAAAGAATCGAACTCGTGAAGTCCTTGTCACCGGGGCCCACACCCCCTGAGGTGACAATGATGTCCACTTCATTGATGACGGCTTTGAGTTTGGCCTTAATGGCGTCGGGTTCGTCGGGCAAAATCCCTAAATACTTGGCATCGGCCCCAAAGCGACGCGCTAAGAGCGTTAAGAGCGGGCCGTTCGAATTAAAAATCTTTCCTTCAGGTAAGTCTGTCCCGTTTTGGGGTTCAACCAATTCGTCCCCGTTGGCAAAGACGCCAACGCGCGGTGGCGTGCGAAAGGCCAAGGTATTAAAACCCAGGCTCGCGGCTAAAGTCGCCGTGCCTTCGGTGTAGCGCGTGCCCGCTTTGACGAGGGTGTCGCCTTGACGGAAAAGCTCCCCACGAAGACGCACATTTTGTTGGGGCTTGACCGCGTCAAAATCAAAGGTCACTTCCGTGTCCGTGGAACGCACTTTTTCAATTTGGACCACGGTGTCGGCGCCGTCGGGCGTGGGAGCCCCCGTCATGATGCGAATGGCTTCAAAGGGCGCTAAAGCACGTGTAAAAGGATGACCTGCCGTCGCAATCCCGACGACTTTTAATGTGACTTCGCCCTGGGTTTTCGCTTGCGCGAGGGGCGTATATTGGAAGGCATAGCCGTCCATGGCCGAGTTATTAAAGGGAGGCGTATCTTGCGTGGCCGTTAGGTCTTGGGCAAGTGTCGCCCCAATGGCATCCATAAAGCCTAACGAACGAGTGGGAGAAGCGTCTTGGGGAAGAAATTTTTGGAACGCTTCAACGCAGGAAGCGAAAGATTCTAACGTCGGTTTAGTCATAGGCCGCACTCGAATACAAAAGAGAATGAAAGTCAGGACTCCAAGGAGGACGTATCAACCTCACTGCGGAACCCCGGGTCAGTGATTTTGAGGATACCGTGTTCAGTGCTTGAAAACAATAGTCAGGCGCATAATAATCAGGAGTATTGAAGTACGCCATTTTGAGAAGGAGCCTTTGGCAATGGCTGTCTCTTATACACATCTGACGCTGCCGACGATATGCAGTGTGTA
>CAMYAA010000063.1 GCA_947253615.1 uncultured Sutterellaceae bacterium | reverse complement strand
TTCACAAGCTAATCATGTTCTCGGACTCGGTGCAAGACGCCGCGCATCGAGCTGGGTTTATGACTGCTCGTCACTATAGCTATATTCTGCATCAAGCCATGGCGGACGCTGTCCGTAACTGGCAACTAGGTAGTGAGTCTTTCGAAGGGTTCTTGCAAAAAATTGACGATTATTGGCTGAAAAAAGTTCTCACTCCCGACGATACGCCAAACTTCATCAACGACAACGATCGTATCGAAAGGCTTCGTAGCGCTCGCTTCATTTCCACCTTTATCCCGCAGGATTTGGTAGCAAACTACGCTTGGGATAAATTCCAAGCAGCCTCGCTCAAAAAAGAGAATATTGAAGCGATTGAGTCGCAATCTGAAGAGGCTTACGATTTTATTGAGCCTCTGAAAAAGCCCGATGGTCAAACGCTCACAGGCTGGGGCTACTTACTTGATAACATCAAGCGTCGTTTGCGTTGGGAAACGTTTTTAGAGTTCACCATGCGTAGTAAGCATGGCCGTACACTGGAATTAAGTGGCATTGGTTCGATTCGTATTGACCCCGATGAAATCGAAAATATCGCGGAAAAAATTGCCGAAGAATTACGCAACGAAAACGACACGCTTCGCAATGCGTCTCTTTCTCAAATCACTCACTTTATTTTTGGGCTTTTGCAAATAGCTCGCCAAATCGGCAGCTTTGACCTCAGTAAACTCTCAGACATGAAAGTGTTTGAGGATTATTGCGAACACGGCAACAGCTTTATTGCCTTTAATTCCCCCAACCATAAACTCAACTCGTATGGGGGAAGCTATCCTCGATTCTTAAGTTTGCACGATTCCGGCGAATCGCTAAAAGCGATCTATGGTCAAAAAGCCAATCCCACGTTTAAATCATGGTACGACAAGTGCTTTGTTTACACGGAAAAACCCAGTGATGAGTTTACCCTCGTCAACTCGCAAAAACTCGATTCTGCACACCCCTTCGAAATCCTCTTAGACGCTTTAGTCGAAGAGGAAATCATGACGAAGACACCCATGACCAATAAGTCAACGTCGGTGTATCGTCTCAATCCCGCCAAATGGCGCATGACCAATAAACTCTCGAAAGTGGCCACCTGTGAAAAATGTGGACGCTCTCACGTCATTTCCTCCGAGGATATTGGCCTTTGGAAAGACCTACCCTGTCTTTCCGAAAATTGCTCAGGACTTCATCACAAAATTACCGATTGGCATGAGCAAAACTCCGTCATTTACGGTGGACAGCCTCTTCCTTTAATTGCCCGCGAACACACTAGTAACATCGATGATGAAACGCGAGCAAAAACCGAAGAAAGCTTTATGAAGGGGACCGAAGTTTGGGATACCAAAGTTCTCTCAGCAACCCCAACCTTAGAAATGGGGATTGACATTGGTAGCCTCTCAACGGTTTTACTCGCCGGGGTGCCACCTAACAAAGCGAATTATCTTCAACGTATTGGGCGAGCTGGCCGACGTGATGGTAATGCTTTAGCGCTTACGGTTTGTGGGGAGAATTCACACTCGCTCTACTTCTGGAGCGATCCCAACAAAATGATTAATGGCTCGATTACGCCTCCCGGGGTCTATTTACGAGCTATTGCCGTCCTTCAACGTCAACTTTTGGCGTATGCGCTCACACTCTGGAATGAGCCTTTACCAAAAACGTTGAATGATGTTATCACTAACATCAAAAAAGAATTAAAGACGCACAAAGAAACCGATTGGTTGGCTCTCGTCGAAAAGCACGTTTCCCAAGCCTTCCCTTATGGTTTCTTAACCTATCTTGAAAACAATCGTGAATCCATCCTTGATGGATTTATAACGATGTTTAGTCGTCATAATCACTCTCTCTTTACTGAGGAAGAGTTCGCACGTCTGTCCAAGGCCCTTGATCCAAACTCGGAGTCAAGCTTACACAAGCGCTTAATCCAACTCTTTAAGCGCTATAGCGATGAGGACATCACCTATAAACAGAACATTAAGAAATACAAAGACGAAATCGACAAGTATCAAGCCTTGCCTAAGGATGAGTTCCGCGACGAAAAGATCAAAGAGTGTCAGCAAAATGTTAAATCCCTCTCTGTTCTTCGTAAGAGCATTCTCAACGCCGACCTCTTAATGATTCTCACGGATGAAGGTCTTTTACCGAACTACGCCTTCCCTGAAGAAGGGATAACGATTGACTCCGTTATTTTGGAAGAGCCTAAGCGTTTCAATAAAAACCAAAAATCCTCTGACGAGGATCACGACAAGACGCCACAAGCGCCGAAAGAATATCGTCGCTTTAAATTCCAACGCGCCGCCTCTACGGGCTTAACGGAAGTCTCGCCGGAGTCACGTTTTTACGTTAACGATTACGCATTAACGATTTATCGCGTGGACTTAGGGGACCAGAAGCAGTCAAAAACAGAGAAATGGCGCTTTTGTCCTAACTGCCAACATTCTCAACCTTCGACGTCTGAGGATAAGGCGACCTGTCCTAAATGTGCGGCCAATTGGTCCGATCGGGAGCATGTACGCGATGTCTTATTGATGAAGACGGTTTATGCCAAGGCGGACTACTACAAGGATCGCATTGGCGACAACACGGAACGACGCATTACCAATGCTCAACGTAAACATATGACGCTTGAGATTGGTTCGGATGTCGTGCATTCACCCTACGTTATTCCGAAAGCGTCTGGTTTCGCCTTTGAGTACCTTAGTCGCATCACGTTGCGTGAATTCAATTTTGGTCCGCGTATTAGCGACAGCAAAAAATCCCTCACGATTGGTGGGAAAGAAATTGCCGCGCCTGGATTCAAAGTCTGCCGTTGTTGTGGTCACATTCAAGAAACCATACGCCTTAAAACGACGGGCGATTTTTATGAAACCAAAATCGACCATAGCGCCTCACACGAGCCGAGCTGCCCCTACTATAAGAACCCAGGCGTTCAATCGGAGGAGAAAGATGACTCTAATCCTTGGATAGAAGGCTTACTCTTGTATCGACAACTCGATAGTGAAGCTATTCGTATTCGCGTTCCGGTTGGCACCTTTGCTGGCGGTTTCCCGCCTCGCGTGATCCAAGCTTCGTTAGCTGCAGCTTTGCAAGTCGGGCTCAAGCATTACTTTAAGGGGTCTGTGGACCATTTGCGCATCATTGAAGAGACGGAAATCTCCAACAACTATGGGAACAACAACGAAAAACCCTACTTAGTGATTTATGACACCGTCCCGGGCGGAACGGGCTACTTGAAAGAATTGTCGGATGATCCGAAAAATCTCATCAAGGTCTTGGAACTCGCGCAAAACATCATTCAAGGTTGCAGTTGTGAGAACGATGGGTGCTATCAATGTGTCTATCAATACAACAACTCCTTCAATCGTGAAAATGTATCACGTGAAGCTGCCACTCATGTTCTCAATGAAATTCTGAGCAACAAAAACGACCTGACGAAACACGAAGGTTCGATGAGCTTCAATACCGAAAGTGAACTCGAAGCGGCATTCATCAATAGCCTTCAGGAGCATGAGTATGTAAAGAGCCTCCAGAAGCTTCGAGATGACGCCTATCTCGTTACCATTCACAAGAAGACGAATGACAAGCCTATGGTTTGGGAACTTAAACTCCAGGAAAATTACTCGAGTTTAAATCCTTCGAGTCGTCCTGACTTTGTCTTCCGTCCCTACCATCAAAAGGATCGTAAACCGGAACGAGAAATGGCCGTCTTCACCGATGGGCTCGAGTACCACTACAACATTACGGACGACGATATTGCCAAACGACAAGCGATCCTCAATGCTGGCCATCGTGTTTGGACCCTATATTGGGATGACATCCCTGAACCCAAGGAAGGCCCACAGTTAAAGTCAACGTCCGCCTCTGATAAGGATCACTGGCTTCGTCCCACGTGCTTTAACAATGTGACTCTCGCTAAGTTATTAGCGAATAAACCTGGGTTACTCGAGGAGTTTAATCGCTATAAAGAGCGCACTAGCTTTGAACAACTAATGGAGTGGTTAGTCAATCCCGATGCCTTCGAAACGACTATGTCCACCACGATGATTTATTGGGTAAACCTTTTACAAAAAACAAAAGCCCAAGCCATCAATACGAGTGAAGAGCCTTCGGAATTTAATGACGCGTTTATTGGGGTTCTGTCTGAAAACGACGCGCCCGTTCCCGTTCATCGAATCGACTTCATGAATGAGGAAGACCCCATCATTCACCTTTACATGGGTGAACGCTTAAAAAATAAATTTAAAGAAACAAACTTACCGCGAAACGCAAAGTGTGTTTTCTTTGATGGTGAAGCATTAAATCAATTATCGAAAGAAGAGCTGAGTGATTCCCCCTTATCCAATTGGCTAAAGAGCTACTTCTGGGGCATTAATCTCTTACAGTTTGCGGGAGACTTAAGCCTTGCGGCTTGGAAGGCTGATCCTGAGGTACGTTTATATCAGTTTGAAAAGCCGCGCTATCCCGACTATCGATTGGCGTTCGAAACCCAACCAACCAAGACACCGACCGATGAGGCAAGCCAACAAACAGCAAGCGCCTATCAAACCGTACGTGGCCTTTGTTTTAATTGTCTGCATCCATTGCTCCAACAATTAGAACAATCCCAAATCCCAGCGCCTCGAGTGGGGGAAGAGGTCGCGAGTCAAGAAGGCGATATTGCTGGTACGTATGAGCTCGGCTGGGTTCATGCCCAGGCTCCTGAGCAATCCATTTATCTTGTCATCAATGGCGATGCAGAGCAATGGCAGTACACGGAAGGCGAATTCTTCTCTATCGACTGTCCGGAAGAGCTTCTGATGAGCGATAGCGAAACGCTTCCGATTAGGGGCTTAAAGACGCAGCGCGGCTTTGAAACCTTATCGGTCGAAGAGTTCGTTGCCTGGCTTAAGAATACCCTGTCGCAAAACTTTCCTTTAAAACCGTAAACAAGGACCTTGAATAATGTATATCTATAGTCAACAGTATTTGGAAACGATTTCCCGACAAAATGTCTCCAATCGTGAAGGGGTTCTGCTTCGTTTACCGTTAGATCCAACAAAAAACACCAACATTTGGGATGTTTATCACGGTGCCTCAACCTATTATTGGACGCCCGTTTTCCCCAATGGTGAGACAGATCTCTTTATCGTGATGGCGGAGTGTGAGCAAGCACAAATCATCTTGTGGGTCGACACGAAAGTGAAGGTTCAGGAAAAGATGAACACGTATGTGGCGAGCATTAACCCCTCAACCCATAAGTTCCAACTCTACAAAAAGCCTGCGGAAACCACCACGGCTACAGTCGCAGAAAAGGTGTCTGCATCCAACGAGAAAAAAGCGTTTGATCACCTAAGCGACACCAATCTCATGGATATTGGGGTTCCCACACCTTGGCTTGAACGAGTTCGAGCCGTCATAACCATTGAAGATTTGCGTCGACTTGAGGACGGTCTCCCTCAACGCGCCTACGAAGCCTTAACCGCTATCTTCCAGGGTGAAGATTTCGAATCTGTTCGTGAAGACTATGCTTTAGAAGCTTCACCCAACGAGAATGCCGAACCGACCACCGCGTTTGACCCAGGCCAATTCTTACCGGTTGTCGACGACACCGCCTTGCAAAATCTAATGAACGCAAGTTTGGAAACATGGCGTACGTTCTTACACCCCACCCAGAAAAAACTCGTTGATACTCACTGGCGTGGTCCACATCGTGTCTTCGGCGGTGCTGGTACTGGGAAAACGGTGGTCGCCATACATCGCGCGGCTCATTTAGTTCAGCTGCCAGATTGGGGCGAAAAGGACAAGCTTCTCTTCACCACCTTCACTCGTAACTTGGCAACCGACTTAAGCAACCAATTATCGAAGTTGCTCGACGCGGATCATTTAGCTCGTATTGAAGTCATCAACATTGACGCTTGGGTCAGTTCCATGCTTCGTCGTTATGGGATTGGCCGCAAAGTCATCTATGACACCCGTCCGGAATACAAAGATTGTTGGCAAGAAGCCCTCACAGAATTTGACTGTGACGCGATCTCCGAAAGCGAATGCTTTGAAGAATGGAAAACCGTTATTCAGCCCCAGGGCATTATGACCCAAATGGAATACTTCCTTGCCCATCGCCAAGGACGTGGTAAAGCCTTAACTCGAACCGATCGCAAACAACTCTGGCCCGTCTTTGAACGTATGCGTTTTGAATTAAGTCAGCGCGGACTCATTACCGCCTCGGACGCGGCCTATCTAATTTTGGGCGAAGTCAAAAAACGCGCGCCAGAAGGACTTTATCGTGCCGTCGTCGTGGACGAAATCCAAGCTGTCTCTTATACACATCTGACGCTGCCGACGATATGCAGTGTGTAGAT
>CAMYAA010000062.1 GCA_947253615.1 uncultured Sutterellaceae bacterium | reverse complement strand
TGCTCAATCGTCGAGACAATCACCTTGCCTTCGTTCACCGTAGTCGCCATACGCGTGTCATTGACGCGTAACGGCGTCGCGGGAATTTCGACCACAGGATCTAAATCCACACGGCGATACACAATCCCCGTATTTTCGGGCGCAGGACGCATAACTAAGCGGACCTTGCGGCCACTATGTAATCCAATCCCAACCGCCTCAACGGGGGCTTTGAGTGTACGTTGTTTGAACATAAATCTTTTTTAACTTCTCATCGTAATACCCCAAAGAGCGGGTTCAAGTCCCCTTGAACCCCCTTTCCCTCAGGGTTTAGTGCTTCAAAAAGTCCGGCAATTTAATTTCCGTCTTCGAGACACTCTTAGGCTCGGGCGCCGGCTTAAACTGAGGAACGGCACTCGCTTCTTGCGCGTCTTTGGCAAAATTGGGCACTTCAACCTCAGGTGCCGCAGCTTCTTCAGGTTCGCTCGCTGCTGGTTCAATCGCGACTAACGCTTCGTCGTCCGTCGCGTTCGTCTTGACCTCTTCGCTCGAGGCTTCACTCACGGGCGCTTCGCTCGGCTTGGCATCGCGCTCGGCCGAAATCGAAGGCATCAACGTATTGACATGACCCGCGTTACTCGTCCCGCTCGACTTCTTATTCAAGACTTCACCCCAATTAATATCGGGCGTCTTCATCGGTTCGGGCGCTTCGTCCATCCCGGTCAACACAATCGTGATGCTCAACTCGTCACCCATTTCTGGATTCACTGCCGAGCCCCAAATCACTTGGGCATCACCCGAGACAAACGTGTTGAAAATGTTCATCGACTTGCGCACTTCATCCATACGAATACTTTCGTCAGCAATGAAGTACACCAATAAACCACGAGCCCCATCCAAATTGCGGCCTTCTAACAACGGACACGCAATGGCGGCTTCCGCGGCCTTCGTCGCACGATCCGGACCCGAGGCCGAGGCCACCCCAATAATGGCCGAGCCCTTAATCATCATGACCGTCTTCAAGTCATTAAAGTCAAGGTTCACATAGCCCGGGCAGTGAATAATGTCGGCAATCCCCACACAAGCACGATAGAGCACGTCGTTACTCATCTGATAACACTGCTTCATCGTCGCTTCGGGATCAATGCATTCCAACTTTTCGTTAAGAATCACTAACATCGAATCCACATGCTCACGAAGTTTTTCAATCCCTTCTTGAGCCACGTCTTGACGACGCTTGCCTTCAAAACTAAACGGACGCGTCACAACCGCGACGGTCAAAATGCCCATTTCACGAGCAATTTCCGCAATCACCGGGGCCGCACCCGTCCCAGTACCGCCACCCATCCCGGCCGTAATAAATAACAAGTCCGCATCACGAATGGCGTCTTGAATCTGTTCACGCTTTTCTAAAGCCGCTTCAGCCCCCACTTCAGGCTTAGCACCAGCCCCTAACCCCGTGGAACCTAACTGAATCGTCATATGAGCGCGGGAGTGCTGTAAAGCTTGACGGTCCGTGTTCGCGGCAATAAATTCAATGCCCTGCGATCCATTGGCAATCATGTGCTCGACGGCATTGCCACCACAACCACCCACGCCAATCACCTTGATCATGGTGGTTTCAGGATCTAGATCTTCCAGAATCTTATAAGACATTTATAACCTCAAAAATAATTAACCATGGGAGGCAAGCCCTTTTATGGCACACACTGGCGTTGTTATTGCCTCAAAAGAAATTTTTTAATTAGCCCGCCCTGAGCATTTTAAAAAATGCCTCTAAACCTTTACATTCTACACACTTAAGTGCACGTTACCGTTATCAACCGAAGGGCAAACTTGCGTGCGCATTAATTTTCCCCACAGAAAAAATTAACGAGCGATTTCGGTAAAAGGCGACGTTGTTTTTGTTTTTCATGATTTTCGGGTTCCGTTAAATCATAAAACGGATTGAGCAAAAGCCCTAAACAAACGGCATTTTCCTCACTGCGCGGGACTTCAGGCTCCACGTTTCTCGGTCGACCAATGCGTACCGGCACGTTCGGGAAGACTTGGCGAATAATCTGCAAAATCCCGAGCAGTTTGGAGCCACCCCCCGTTAACACAATATTGTGCACACTCGAGAGGACGTCTGCGTCCTCGAGCGTCTTTCGATACAAACCGAAAAACTCCATCGCACGCGCATTGAGCGTTCGCGCTAATAACTGACGCGGGAAAATGCGGTTCGATCGCTGCGTACTCGGCCCCGTCGTGACGATCTCATCGGGCCCAATCTTTTCGGGCAAACAGTGCCCCGAGGTCACCTTTAATTTCTCAGCATCATTGAGCGAGAGCCCACAGACCATCGCCAAATCGCGCGAGAAATACTCCGCCCCATAGGGTAAGACACTCGTATAAATCAACACGTGTTCATGCATGATCGAGAGCGAAGTCGTCTGCGCCCCTAAATCAATCACGAGCGTCCCACAAAGTTTTTCCGTGGGCGTTAAAACCGCAATGGCACTCGCCCAAGGGTGCGGTAAGAATTTATCCACCGTGAGCCCCGTACGCTGAATGCATCGCTTCATGTTTTCAGCGTTTTTTACCGACCCGTAGACCGCTAAACAATGCACGGTCAAATTCGTCGCGGACATCCCCACGGGTGAGGTGTGCGTCACCGTGTCCCCACACTCCCAGTACTGAACAAACAATTTGATCAAATCTTGATTTTCTTTTTTGGCATGCATCAAGGCCGAGGCTTCCGCCTTTTGCTTGTCACTTTCTTGCACTTCATTATTCGTGACTTGCCAATTGCCCACACAAGGTAACGAGCGTAAAGAACCCCCACCAATGGAGGCCACCACGTGCTCAATCTTGAACGGTAAATGACGCTCAACATCCGTGACGACTTCTTTAATCGTCTTCACGACGGCATCAATGTCAACGATCACCCCTTTGCTAATCCCACTCGAGGTGCGACGCGACATACTGTGCACACGAATCACACGCCCTTGCGTATCCTCACCTTTGACTCCACCCGTTTCAGGATCGACCGCATCAGGCCCGACCTCCACAATGCGCCCCACAATGCAGGTGACTTGCGAAGATCCAATATCAAGACCTACTAAATAATCAGAACTGTCCGTCATAGACTCATCATTTCAATTGGGGTTAGGGTTAAAGTTAGGGTTTGGCGTTTGGTGAGCTCGAGGGGTGAGGCGCGGCTGAATCACTCGAAGTCGCTCCCCGCTTTTTCCAGGCTTCAACCGCCTTTAAATTGGGTAACGTCACCGCAAAAGCCTGCACATAACGCGCATCAATACGACCCGGAGGCCCGTAGAGCATCGCCCTCACTTTATTATAAGAAGCCACCACATCGGCGAGACGATCATTGACCGACTCCCCGGTGCGTTCTTGCCCTAATTCAACTTTCGTGGGCGGAATATCCGGCCCCGACATCACCAGGGACCAACTGCCACGGTCCGAATAGTTAATATCCGTCACCTGCACTTTAAGGGGCGCCAACGTCGCTTGAAAACGCTCATAGTACTCGGTCACTTTCGCAATTTGATCCGCCGCCCCATAAAAGCGCGGTAAAAACGGCGCATTGGGGCCACGCTCCGCAGGGTCCGCACTAAAGAGCACCCCTTCTTTACTCACGAGTCGACCATCTTCGTATAACGCTAACGCTCGATAGGGCTCAAAACTGACTTCAAGCGTATTGGGCCACAATCGACGAACCTCAGCACGCTTCACCCAAGGGACCGCTTCCACCGAATCACGCACACGATCCAAGTTCGCAAATAAATAATTGCCATCTAAGCTCGATTGCACCGCCGCTTGTACACGATTCGTGGGCACTAAAGCATTCGGGGTCACAATCCGCACCGACGCAAAATTGAAAAACGGCTCACGTTTAGCCCATTCACGCCCGAGATAAAGCCCGAGGACCATCGCGACGAGTAAACCCACGAGAATAAGCGCGCCGAAGACTCGTAACCATACACGAGCACTGCTGCGCGACTTATTGTCTCGCCGAACCCGATTCTCGGGGGCCGGTTCTGAGTGCCAATATCCCATGGGACTCTCCTCGTCGTCTCAAAAGGCCATTAATAGTCCGTTTTCGCGAGACGCAACACTTCTGCGCACAAGGCGGGATAGTCCATCCCGATCGCACGCGCTGCCATGGGCACTAAGGAGTGTTCCGTCATCCCGGGCGAGGTGTTAATTTCTAAGAGCGCCAACGTGCCGTCCGCGCGCGCCAATAAGTCAATACGCGACCAACCACGACACCCTAATGCACGATAGGCCTTCTCGCACAAGGCCAAGATTTCAGCGCTTGCTGCCTCATCAATCGCCGCGGGACACTCATACTTAACGGCATCGCCAAAGTACTTGTTCTGGAAATCATACTCCCCATCGGGCGCTTTAATTTCAATCACCGGTAAGGCTTTACCATCAATCACAGCGACCGTGAACTCACGCCCGTGAATATACTCTTCCACCAAAACGCTATCGCCTTTGGAGGCCGCTTCAATCAGGGCCGCGCGCAAACGCCCAACGCTCACCGGTTGACTTAACTTACTCACCCCAATGGAAGAGCCGTCACAGGCGGGCTTCACCACTAACCCCGTCGCGCCCAAGTCGTCAATCGCCGCTTGAAGCTCTTTTTCCGACGCGTTTGGCGTCAACAACACCCCACGAGGCACCGGAATGCCCGCAGCGCGCCACACCGTTTTGGTGAGCTCTTTATTCATCGCGACCGCACAGGCCAAAACCCCGGGGCCCGTATAGGGTAAATTCAAATAGTTCAATACCCCTTGAATCGTCCCGTCTTCGCCTAACTTGCCATGTAAGGCAATGAAGGCACGGTCAAATTGACCGGCCTCTAACGTCGACAACGAGGTGGTTTTCGGATCAAAGGGCGTCACATCGACCCCTAAACTTTCGAGGGCACGAATCACGCCCGACCCACTCATTAAGGAGACTTCACGCTCTGAGCTCGTCCCGCCTAAAAAAACAACCACTTTACCTAATGACATAACCATTCTCTTTTTTTCTGCTTGAATTCTCATGGAAAAGGAGCCAGTCCCCTTCCCTTATTTCACACCCATGCGCGTGACGCATTGGGCCGGGATGCGGCCAATGGAGCCCGCCCCCATCGTAATCACGACGGCGCCCTCAGGAACGCGCTCGTAGAGGACGTCCACGACTTTTTCGAGCGAGGTGCTCACCACCGTGCGCCCCGTGAGAGCTTCCACGCGTTGCGCTAAATGCTCACTGCTAATCCCTTCAATGGGCGCTTCACCCGCGGGATAAATGTCCATCAGGATCACTTGATCCACGTCAGAGAGCACTTGGGCAAACGCCTCAAAACAATCACGCGTACGGGTATAACGATGCGGTTGGAAAACCACCGTAATCGGACAATTCGGCCAGGCACCCTTCACCGCCGCTAACGTCGCGGCCATCTCACGCGGGTGATGCCCATAGTCATCCACGAGCTCAAAGGCACCTCGATGACCTTGGCACGTACCATAACGCGTAAAGCGACGACCCACGCCCGTAAATTCACGCAAGCCTTGCTCAATGGCTTCGTCACTCACGCCCACTTGCGTGGCGACCGCTACCGCGGCTAACGCATTACGAACGTTATGCTCCCCGGGTAAATTCAGCACCACGGGTAAGGGCGCATGCTCTGGACGCAAAATCGTAAAGGCCATTTGCGCCCCTTGGGCACGCACATCCACCGCACGATACTGCGCTTCGGGGTTTAACCCATAACGAATCACGGGTTTGGTCACGCGCGAGACAATGCTCTGGACATGAGGATCGTCCGTACACAACACCGCGACCCCATAAAAAGGCAAACGCTCTAAGAAGTCCACAAACGCTTGTTTGAGTAAGTCAAAATTGTGATCGTAGGTGTCCATATGATCTTCATCAATATTGGTCACCACCGACATCACTGGCGTGAGCTTTAAAAACGAGGCGTCTGACTCGTCGGCTTCCGCCACAATAAATTGCCCGGTGCCTAAACGGGCATTGGAACCCGCACTGTTTAATTTGCCACCAATCACAAAGGTCGGATCTAAACCGCCCGCGGCCAAGAGGGCCGTCGTGAGCGAAGTCGTTGTGGTCTTGCCATGCGCCCCGGCAATGGCAATGCCCTGACGTAAACGCATTAACTCAGCGAGCATCACCGCACGAGGCACGACAGGAACGTGCGCCTCACGCGCCGCCTTCACTTCAGGATTGTCGCCTTTGACCGCCGAGGAAATCACGACCACGTCGGCCCCCGCAATGTGCGAGGCATCATGACCCTCATAGACTTGAGCGCCGAGACTCACGAGGTGTTCAGTCACCGCCGAGAGCGACAAATCCGAGCCACTCACGTGA
>CAMYAA010000061.1 GCA_947253615.1 uncultured Sutterellaceae bacterium | reverse complement strand
CTACACACTGCATATCGTCGGCAGCGTCAGATGTGTATAAGAGACAGATTATGAAGTCCATGCAATTTGGCTTTAAGGGCGCGAAGTGGACGATTTTAGGGACGGCCTCGGGCACCATTATCATGGCGGTGCTCTCGGCGACGGGGTTAAGTTTATTGCTCTCGAGCTCCCCTCAGGCTTATAACGTGTTACGTCTTCTCGGGGCGTGCTACATGATTTGGTTAGGGGTGCGAAACTGGCGCGCCAAAACGATTTCTTTAAATCGTGCGGTTTCGCGTCGTGAAAAGCAAGAAGAAGAGGCCGGGGAGGTCGAGCCCGCGACGATTCGTCGTTTGCCGTTTTTCCTCGAGGGGATCGGTTTACAGATGACCAATCCCATGCTCATCATGTTTTTCGTCTCGCTCTTCCCGCAGTTTATCGATCCTCAAGGCAATTACCCCTTACAGTTTGCCTCGCTCTCGTTTACGTACTTTGCGTTAGTGGTCGTGATTCATTCGCTCTACAGCTTGGTGGTCACGCGTTTTCGTGCACTCCTCAATAACGCCCGTTGGATCAAGTGGATCTACCGTATTGGCGGAACGATATTTATTGCGCTCGCGGTGAGTGTCTTACGTCAAGTATTTGTGAGTTGGGTACAATAGAGGAACAGTTTTTTGTAGCCGTCAAGGGGTTGAAACGCCTTGATTTGAAAAAGGTTTAATGGACAATGGGAAGCTATCAGGTACTAGCCCGAAAGTGGCGTCCCCATGATTTTGAAACGATTGTGGGTCAAGAACATGTGGTGACCGCCCTGACGCGTGCGCTCACCGAAAAGCGCTTACATCATGCGTATCTCTTCACGGGAACGCGTGGCGTTGGGAAAACCACGATTTCGCGTATTTTTGCCAAAGCCCTCAATTGCCAAGGTGTGGATGGTCACGGGGATGTGACCGCACATCCTTGTGGTGTGTGCGAAGCGTGTCGCGCGATCGATGAGGGACGCTTCCCCGACTATATCGAAATGGACGCGGCCTCGAACCGTTCTGTCGAAGATATGGCCGCCCTTTTAGAGCGCAGTATGTACGCGCCCACCCATGGTCGCTATAAGGTTTACATGATCGACGAAGTTCACATGTTGACCAATACGGCCTTTAATGCCATGCTCAAAACGCTCGAAGAGCCACCCGAGTATGTCAAATTTATTTTGGCGACGACCGACCCGCAAAAGGTGCCGGTGACGGTGCTCTCGCGTTGCTTACAGTTTAATCTTCGCAATATGCAGTCGAGCGCCATTGTGGATCACATGGCGCACATTCTTCAAGAAGAAAAGATCGATTACGAGCTCGAGGCGTTAAAGCTTTTAGCGCAAGGCGCTCGCGGTTCGATGCGTGACGGGTTGTCCTTACTTGATCAAGCGATCGCTTATTGCGGCGGCACCCTTCAAGGGGAGGCCGTTCGCCACATGCTCGGGATGAGCAATGCCGATACGTTAGTGAACTTGATGGACGCGCTTGCCGCCGGTAACGCGAGTGAACTCATTAAACTCGCGGACAAAATGCTCATTGAGGGCATTTCCTTTGCGCAGACCTTGCGTGATGTCGCTGGGTTCTTGCACAAACTGGCTTTGGTGCAGCGTATCCCGAACGCTTTGGGTGAGGACGAAGAGTCCGCCCGACTCAAGCCCTTCTTGGATCGCTTTAGTCCCGAAGAAGTTCAGCTCTACTATCAAATTGCGCTCCATGGCCGCAACGACATGGCCTTAGCGCCTGACGAATACGCAGGCTTTACGATGACGTTGCTGCGTATGTTGGCCTTTAAGCCAGCGGGCGCTCGCGTAGGGATGAACGTGCCGAGTAAGGCCCCTGAAGTGAAGGGAGCCCTTCCCTCGAGTGCACCCGAGCCCGTAAAGGCGCCGAGCGCACCCTCGAAAGCTGAACCCCTCGCTCCGAGCGTCCCGCCGAGCGCCGCGCCGAGTTTAGCCGCAGGGGCTCCGAGCTTAAGTGGCGGGTATGCGCCTGGCCCAGGGGACGGCTCCTACGATGAAGGAGACCCCGGCTGGGGAGAGCCTTCAGCCAGTTGAGTGTGACTTCCCCGAGGGGGATTTCGTCAGCTCAACGATGAGCTATGAGGAATCTCTGGCGGAGGCCTATCCTGAAGAGGATCGTGAAGGGCCTGCAAGTGGGGGAAAACTCAACTGGCGTGAAATGATTGCGCAAGCAAATTTAATGGGACCGGCTCGTGTACTTGCGGGTAGTGCCCAGGTTTTAGAGCTCGATCAAAAGCATGTAAAATTGCGAGTGAAAGGTCGATCGTTAATTACGCCCGCGACTCGCGAGGAGTTAATTAAGGCGTTGACGGAATTCATGGGACAACACTTCCAGGTTCATTTTGAATTTGGCCAAGTGGAAGGTGAAACGGTTCTCGATCGCGAACATCGCGAAAAAGAACGGGCTCATCAAGAACTTGTGAAGCGTTTTAAAGCCAATTCGGTCGTCAATTATTTGATCGAAAATTTAGGGGTTACGCTCGACGAAGATAGCGTAAGCTCTGAAGAACAACAATCAACCCAATCTTAAAAGGAAGTGACACTATGCGTGGTTTTGGTGGTGGAATGGGGGGCTTAATGGCCCAAGCCCAAAAAATGCAAGCGAAATTGGCTGAAGTTCAGGAAGAAATCGCCAAGATGGAATTCGAAGGCGAAGCTGCCAATGGCGCTGTGAAAGTGGTGGTCACGGGCAAGCACGTTTGCAAGAGCGTGAAGATTGATCCCTCCGTTGTGGATACGGATGATCTCGAAATGCTCGAAGACCTCTTACTCTTAGCGATTAATAACGCGAACGAACGTGCGAAGACCACGTCTGAAGAAATGATGAACAAGGCGGTGCCGTTGCCCGCTGGCATGAAGTTGCCCTTCTAATTTGGTCAACCATGCACCACGGAGGGGACTTCTTAATGACGTCCCCTTTGTCGTATTTTGACCCGACCCGACCTCTCGTCCGAATAACCCTTTCCCAACTTTGGAGCCCAACCATGCTTTATATCCCTCCCTCTGAAATTGAACGTCTTTTAATGGGCGACTATCCGCTGCATGATCCAACCACGCTTGGGCTTGACCTTAAAGCCTCCGGGGAGATCACGGCGTACTTTAAGACCCCCGGGGTGTTAGCCGGTAGTGTGATTGCTCAAAAGCTCTTTGAAGCGACGGGCTGTGAGGTGGATCGTCGAGTCGAGGACGGGATGGCGCTCGAGGCCAAACAAACGATTATGAAAGTCAACGGGAGTGCCCGCGCGCTTCATGGGGCTTATAAAGTCGCGCAATGCGTGATGGAGTACGCCAGTGGAATCGCTACACGCACAGCCGCCATTGTGTCGGCCGCTCGTGAGGTCAATCCCAAGATTCAAGTGGCCGGTACCCGTAAGCATATGCCCGGGAGTAAACTCATTTCCCTCACGGGGCTCTTGGCGGGCGGTGGGATTATCCATCGTGCGAATTTGTCCGATTCGATTTTGGTGTTTGATCAACACCGCGTACTTGCCTCTGACGTTGATGGGGCGATGCGTCGCCTCATTGATCAAGAGCCTGAACGTAAAGTCGCGGTTGAAGTCAGTGACTTTGAGGAGGCGTGTCATTTCGCGCGCTTGGGCGTGGGTATTGTGCAGTGTGAACGCTTTGAGCCGTCCTTACTCACGCAAACCGTGGCTGCGCTTAAAGCCATTAATCCCCAGATTGTGATCAATGCAGCTGGGGGCGTTAACGCCGAGAATGCCAAGGACTATGCAAGTTCGGGCGCGGATGTGCTCGTGACGAGCTGGCCCTATTTTGGTAAGCCCCACGACGTTAAAATGGCGTTTTCTTTAGGATAGAGATCATGAGCATTCAGGTCGCCCCTCAAATCACGGCCCTCGTCGAGACTCTCTCGAAGTTGCCCGGTATTGGGCCGCGCTCCGCCCAACGTATCGTCTTTCATTTATTGAACAATGACGAGGATTTGTTGAATGAATTGATTGCGGAACTCAGTGAGGCCAAAGCGGGGCTTCGCCGTTGTTCGTGCTGCAATACGTTAACGGATCGTGAGCTCTGTGAGGTCTGCTCGGATACGACACGAGACGCTTCGCTCTTGTGCGTGGTCGAGTCGGTGGCGGATCAGATGGCGATCGATGCTTCGCTCTCCTGGCCAGGACGCTACTTTGTCTTGAATGGTCGACTCAATCCTCTCGAGGGACAAGGGCCCTTTGAAATTGGGTTTGATACGTTGTTGGAGCGCATTGCTGAGCGCTTAGAGAGCTTGCGCGAGGTTGTAGTCGCCACGAGCTATACGCCCGAAGGGGATGCAACGGCTTACTTTTTAGTTGATAATCTCAAGAAACGTTGGCCTGAACTCAAGGTGACCCGTTTAGCGCGTGGTCTCCCCTCAGGCGTTGAGATTGAATATACCGATTTGAATAGTATTGCCAATGCGGTATATTCTCGCAGTGAACCATAAGCACCCGAGGTGCAAGGAAAAAGAATTCGGTATGAATGAAGCGCATGTACTCGCTGCATTAACTCAAGCGAAAGAAACGCTTGAGCGTGCGATGTCGAACCCCGAAGTGATTGCAGCTGTGGCCCAAGCGGGCACGTTAATGGCGGAATCGATTAAAGCGGGGGGCAAGGTCTTAAGTTGTGGTAATGGGGGAAGCCTCTGTGATGCGATGCATTTTGCAGAGGAAATGACGGGACGCTTCCGTTCGGATCGTCGTCCGTATCCGGCCATTGCGATTGCGGATGCCTCACACATTGCTTGTGTGGGCAATGACTACGGTTACGAGCAGGTCTTTTCGCGTTATGTCGAAGGGGTCGGTCGTGAGGGCGATGTGCTCTTAGCGATTTCCACCTCCGGGACGAGTAAAAACGTGATGCGTGCAGTGGAGGCTGCTAAGGCCAAAGGTATGAAGGTTGTCGCGATGACGGGGCGTGCAGACTCGCCCATGGAAAGCTTAGCGGACGTGACGATTGTGACCCCAGGGGGACGTTGGGCCGATCGCGTACAAGAAATGCACATCAAGTGTATTCACATCATGATCGAGCTCGTGGAACGTGCCTTGGATCCGCAAAATTATGAAAAAGCCTAAACGCGCCGACGTCACGCGTGGCTTTTGATAGAATTTAAAAACTTTTGACGGGCGTGATTTTTTCGAGCGCCCGTTCTTCTATTTAGAGAGCAAGAAAACTATTATGATTTCCAGTCGTATTCCTATTACTGCGGCCGGTGCTGAAAAGCTCAAGGCTGAGTTGGATTATTTGAAAAAGATGGCCCGTCCGCAGGTGGTTCAGGCTATTGCTGAAGCCCGTGAAAAGGGTGACTTGTCGGAAAACGCTGAATACGATGCCGCCCGTGAAGAACAAAGCCACGTGGAAGGGCGTATTGCTGAATTAGAAGGGAAGATTCCTGCCCTTCAGATTATTGATCCTAAGACGCTTGACGCGGGGGATCGTATTGTCTTCGGGGCGACGGTTGAACTCTATGACGAAGACGACGATACGACGGTGACGTATCAGATCGTCGGGGACGACGAAGCCGATATTAAGGAAAACAAGATTTCGGTCTCGAGTCCGATTGCCCGTGCGTTGATTGGGAAGTTTGAAGGGGACTCGGTCCAGTTCATGAGTCCAGGTGGCTTGGTCTCCTTTGAGATTGAGTCGGTGGAATATATCTAAGGCGTTTTGAGAGCGCTCGAACGCCCATAAAAAAAGAGAAGGTCGTCGTGGCCTTCTCTTTTGTGTGAGCTAAACGAATTAGCTCATGGCAGCTTTCTTCGTGGTGCGCTTTGTCTTAGGACGAGCGCGACGGCGAACGGGAGCGGCCTTCGGGGCTTTCTTTTCGCCCGGCTTTTTCGAGGCGACTTTCTTCTTGCCAGCGATGCTCACACGCCCTTGGGCGATAGCTTGCGCACGAGCCTGTTCTTTCTCATGCTTTTTCTGAGCTTCTTCGCTAGGACGCCAGAAGATTAATAATTTGCCAATCATTTGCACACGAGCCGCGCCGAGTTCTTCGGCGACTTGCGAGAAAAACGCTTCGTGTTCTTCACGATCATCGGTCGGAACACGAACTTTGATGAGCTCATGAGCGGTTAAGGCACGATCGATTTCTTTAATGACAGCTTCAGTAAGACCATTGGATCCCAACAAAACAACGGGATCGAGATGATGCGCTTGAGCACGTAAAGCCAATCGACTGTCACGCGCAAGAATAATTTCTTTCATAATAAATGTACAAGTTTGGCTCAAAAAAGGGGTTATTCTCTCGAATAACGGTTTGAGTCATTTTAATAAGTGGTTATAAAAAACTATGCCGGTATCCAATAAAAAATTGCGTTCCAATCGAGCTTGGATCGAACGTCACATTAATG
>CAMYAA010000060.1 GCA_947253615.1 uncultured Sutterellaceae bacterium | reverse complement strand
TTCGCGGATGATCTGGTAAATCATCGTCAGGTGACAGGTCGCCTTCGGGAGAAGTGATTCCGTAATGATTATTGAACTCCGTAATCGCTGACTCGCTTTGATGAGCAGGGAATAACTGGTAATCAATAGGAATCCCATTTTTGTCCATCAATAATCCCATCGTGATTTGGATTGGATGGCCGTTACTGTCTTGGCTTTCAAAGCTATAGGACGTGACGTCGTGCACAACCGCAGAAATGACTCGGTTGTACACTTTTGAAAGGCGTTTATTCAAGTACTCAACAAGGGTTGCCTTGGTTTCGCCTAACCCATGCAACGACTGATAGAGGTGCTTTAATTCAAGCTCAGCGGCGCTAAAAAGGAACGAGTTTTGTTTTTTCCATTGACTCAGTTTGGCCTCAGGCATGAGAACTCGGGCGCAAGTCATTTGGAAAATAGCGTCTGCAAAATTAAAGCCGATAGTTTTGTCTTTGACGAGATCCGTTAACTTTCGCGTTAAATCGAGTTTGTCCCAGATTTGGCGGTAAACACACGCTCCTGCCATTACCACTCGGTTATCGCGGCACTGGTGGGTCCCCTTCGGTGATGAGGGTTCCACGTTTTTAATACGCTGTTTGAGAATCTGTTGCTTTTCTTCTTGGGCTAACTGTTTATACCGTTGAGCTTGCGCTTCAAGTTTCTCCAGAATTTGGGGATCTTCCTCTAAAAGACGGTCTAGACGACCGAAGTTTTTTACGGTACGACTGGTAATTTTTTTCGAACAGGATCCCAAAACGATTCTTTAATTGAGACATAAGTCGCCCCGTTAGGGCTTTTTTGGAAGACCAAAGACATAATCGGCTCACGAAAAGTCCAATGTATTTTGTTGTCTTATTACACCATAGATGAGCGAGAAAAAAGCGCGGAAACCTTCTTTAATTAGTGACAGTGCTTTGGCATGGGAAAAGACTGAAAGAAAAAACGCTCATAATCGCGATGGCGACGATGAGCGTTATCTTTGTTGATCGTTGGTGCGTTTTAAATCACGCCCTTATAAACGATAAAGATGTTGGTTGTTAAGTGATAAAACACCGGGGCCGAGAACGTTAATGGCGCGAGTTTCGCCAAGGTACCACGCGTCATATAAATGTCGCTTTCGCTCGCCATACGATCGCCTCCCATGGAGCGGCGCACGGCGTTAATGACCAAGTCACCCATCACGCAGGAAATTACCACACAAACGGCCATTAAAATGGCTTGCCACCAACGGAACGGCGTGATCCAGAAGAAGGAGGCACCAGCCGCAATCCCACCGAGGCAACCAATGATCGTGCCCGAGACCGTACGATAGTGGTTGTAGCTCAAGGCTTTCCCACCAAAGAACGCGCTCGCTAAGGTACTCACTAAATCACAAACGAAGACGACCAATAAGTAAAAGAGCAGCAACAAAGGACCCGAAGAATGGAATCGGGTCAAATCAATGGTGGCAATGGCCGGCGCGTGACTCACACAGAATACGCAGAGCATAATCCCCCATTGGACCTTCGCCACACGTTCTAAGAAACGTTCGGTATCACGCGAGAGCGCCATGATCACCGGCAAGGCCAAGAAGAGATAAATCGGAATGAAAACGGTATAAATCGGCGTTAATTTAAAGCCTACCAAGGCGTATTGCAGTGGAATGGCAATATAAAAAGCCACAACCAACGCGCTATGGTCAGTGGGTTTCGTCGGCGTGATCGCTATGAACTCACGGAGCAAGAAAAAGCTAATGAGCGCAAAGAAAATCAGTAAGGCGGATTCCCCTAAGGTAAAGGCCATGGCAAAGACGATGATCAACCACCAAGCCATACGCATACGAGCATTGACGGCCATTAAACGCATATGTTTTAAGGTCGTGGTGGAGCGCCCGAGGGCCCAATTCCCATAAATCGTGCCGATACTGGCTAAAAAGAGCAAACCTAAAAGTAAAGCGATGTACGCTTCTTGAATGGTAAAGCCAAGTCTCATGGTTGTGCCAACTGAATAATACTGTTACGGGCTCGCGTGAGGAATTCTTCTTTAAGATCATCGGGCGAGTGAGCTAAAGGCGCGCCAAAACGAACGGAACAAACCGTTGGAACAGGAATGAGCACCCCTTTGGGCATGGCGCGGTGCAAGTTTTCGATATACACCGGGATGAGTTCCACATCGGGGAACTCTTTCATGAGTCGCCAAATGCCCGACTTAAATTCGCTCGGCAAGGGCTGCGGACGGCGCGTGCCTTCCGGGAAAATAATCAACGAGGAACCTTCACGCAGGGCTTCGCGCAAAGGATCTAAAGGATTGGCTTGATGATCACTGCGACGACGGTCCACGAGGACGACGTTGAGTTCATCCAAAGCGATACGACGGCGAAGCATGCCTTTAACCCAGTAGTCCTTGGCGGCTACCGGGCGGACAAAGCGACGCAATTGGGGCGGTAAACTCGCCCAAATCACAATGGTATCGAGATGACTTGTATGGTTTGCAAAATAGATACGCTGCTTGGAGGAAGGTGCACACCCTTGCCAGTGAGGATAGGCCCCCACGAGCAGACGGGTCAGCCATACAATCGGAGTCATTAATTTGAAGGAATTGAGCACACAGTATCCTTTAGCGAAAATATTGCCATTCATTATAGTGCCTTGCGTTTGAAAACACGAAATGGCGCTAGTTATTGTCTGGAGATCCCTCTTGGAGAGTTATCAAACTCGAGTGCCGGGGTGTTCAATAAAGGCGTCGGCGCTTGGCGTTTTAACGGTTCGACCGTTGGATCGTCGAAACTGCCTTGAATGGTGTACTCCGCTTTAAAGATGTTCGAGAGCTGATCTTTAAAGAGCCACTGCGTGACAAAGGTCCCAATGCCCACGGCAGGATTCACAATCGAGAGCGCCAAGGCTGGCGCCCCCGCGTTAATCGCCGGGAGCACGATCGCGTGCATATCGAGGGTTTCCGTATTGAAATTCGCCTTCCCGCCGAGAACGATCGTGGCCGAGGATCCAATCACGGAGAGTTTATTGAGGTCCATGACGCCTTCTTTAATCGTGCCATTGGTGACAATGGAATCAAAGCCAAAGCCCTTATTGACGACGTCGGAGAAGTCCAACGTGATGCGTTTTAATAAGTGCTGCAGCGAGAACAAACTTAAGAGTCGCCCCGCACCCGGTTCCACCTTCAAGATGCTTCCCTGACTCATCTTTCCCGTGAAGGAGCCATTCAACGAGGCGATCACGGGATCGGTGGGCGCGCCAGTCCAATTGAGCTTCGCTTCTAAATCGGCCTGCGTTTTCTTGAGCACATTGGGGTAGCCCCATTGCGTAAAGAGGTTTCCGAGGTTTTGCGTATTGAGCTTTAATTCGAGCGTACTTTCCCCCACGGGGTCGTTATGGGGGCGTAACCAAGCCACATGCCCTTGGAGTTCACTCGTGGTGTTGGCGAGTTTGAGTTCGCTCGTTTCCCAGAGCGCCCCTTCATTGAGGTGGGTGTTTGCCCCCACGAGACGCACGTGACCCAATTGACGCGCACCGAGCGTTAATTCTCGAATATCGAGTTTAATGTTAGGTAAGGTCGTTGGATTCTTATCGGCCTTCTTGGCATAAAGCGCATTTTTTACAGTCTCGAAAAGGGACTCATTAATGCGCAAACGTTCGAGGTCGACCTTGGTAAAGGTCAAGGTGTCCTTATCCCATTGGGTTTCCACGAGCCCGTCGAGCGTTGGGCTATTAAAGCGCGCATTCCAAGCCGTGGGACTCGGGTGCGTGATTCGGCTCTTGAGCACACTAAAGAGCAGCGTGTCCCCGTCGGTAATTTTGTCGATATTGAGCTCGATACTCTGGAGAGCGAGCGGGAAAGCCTTGGCTTCCGGCGCGGCGTTTGGGGGATTGATTGCCTCGGTGAGCGCACTCACAATCGGTTCCCAACGCACGATATCGACCGTGTTCAATTGAATCGCAAATGCCATGCCTGGCTTGGTGTTGAGCGGGGGCATGGTGTCCCCTAAGCCAATATTGACGCGGTTAAGACTCATCACTTTTTTGGCATTTTCTTGGAAACTGAGCTCGGCACGTAATCGACTCTTAAGCTGAATGTCCATGGAAATGGTATCCGCGCGTCCGGCAACCTCGAGATTCAAGGGGGTCATTTGGATCGGATCTTTATAGAGCGGATCGGGTAAATGCGTTTGGATACCCAATAAGCTCGAATTCGCACTCACGTTCCACTGATGGTTTTTCGGATTGATTTGAATGAGTGCGGTCACGGGGGTTTCCCATTCCACCCATTGGCGCGCCGGGTGCTTCGGGGGCACATGCGCGAGGGCAAAGAGCTCGTCGGTATTTAATTCCCCCTGGGCCACGATATTAATGAGCTCACCCGTGGTTTTCACATCAATACTCAAGGGCCCGGCTTGGGTTTGCGCCTCGATGGGTTTAGGGGTTTGAATCCCTTGAGAACTCACGATGAGGTTCCCTTTGACGTTCGAAATGGGTGGGGTATTGAGGCCCAAGTCGATGGTGTTATTGAGCCATTCGGTATTAACTTCGTAGCGCGACTTATCCATGGCCGAGAGATTCAGGGCCAAGGTGAGTTTCGAGGCAAAGTCGCCCGAGCCCTTGGCCTCACTCAACGTGCTGCCGAGGGCTTCTTTGATGGTCTCGCTTTTTTCAAGATAGTTAAGTCCGTCCTTGAGGGGACCGTGAATTTCCCCGGTGATTTTCAAGGTCGGATGATCGTACGACGCTAACGAGGCGTAGATATTCTTGGCTTCGAGGCCGAGGCTCTTCGCACTGGCGTCTTCGATTTTAAAGCCGTTACCGATAAAGGCGACATGCCCTTGAATTTGCTCGAGTACGGGCCAAATCGTGGTGAGTTTGGATCCCTTAGCAGGGTGCCCTGGTAAGAAATTCATCTTGCCGTTTTTGAGTTTCCCTTGGATCAAGAAACGATGATTGGCTTTGGTGGGTTTATCCCAGGGAAAATCAGAGAGGGGCCCGCGAACGACGAATTCGCCTTGGGAGATTTGACCGCCCAAGAGACTGTCGTGCAAATAATCCAAGACGTCGGCGGGAATCACCGTGGGTAAGTAGCGTACGACGTGTTGAGCACGCCCGCGCAGTATCTGTCCACTGATATCAAGGGTGCCTGGGCCCCCTGTGTGTTGCCATTGGCCCTTGCCAACAAGGGCGGCATCCTCGTTACTGAGTTCAAAGCGGTCAAAGACAATACGGGGTCGACCTTGCAAGGAGAAGGTCCCGTTGACTTTGAATTTTTGAAGGCGGAAGTGAGGATCTCTAAACACGCCCGGGAAGAAGATTTCGAGATGAGGACTATCCAACTCGAAGCGCATGGCGTGACTTCCCTCGGGCGTGATGAGTTTGCCCGAGAGGTGTTTAAACCCAGGAAGCCCCGATTCGGGGGCGGGTTGGAGATTGACGTTTTTCAGCGTCGCACTTAAGAACCAATCGTGAAGATTTTGTACCTGACCTTCATAGCCGATTTCGAGTCCTTTTAATAACCCCGAAGGACGTTGTGTCGCAATAAAGTCTCGTAGCGCTTTAGGTAAGGGTAACGAAGGGATAAAGCCCGTGACTTCTTCGACGTTGAGACGATCGGCCGTAAAGGTTGCTTTGACGGGGGTTCCATTGGCCTCTCGAATCAGGTTGAGCGTAATGTTCATGGGCTCAATGCGTTGATGGCGCAAGGGCACAATGGTGAAATCTTTGAGCTCCACGTGATGGCGTTGCGCGTTAGGAAGGGCGTCGCTCGAAAACGGGGTAGCTTCGTAATTAATAAAGGTCGCTAATTGCTGAACTTCGAGCGGCTCGAGCGTCGGCGCGAGTTGGGCATTGACGTGCGTGAGTGCCATGTTTCCGGTCAGACTTTGGAGTTGACCGTCGTTGAGCTCGGCCCACATGCGGGCTGAACCGTACCCGGTTTTTAAAATATTAGGAAAGCCCGTACGACGTAAAAGCCTCGCAATGTCGGAGTTTTGAACGTCGGCATAGAGCGTCAAATTCCAAAGCAGGGGATTTTCAGGTGGATTAATTAAAGGCTTACGTACTTTGGCGCGAAGGTCGAGGGTTTTCGTGACGTCGTCGACGTTGAGTAAGCCATGAAAAGCCATATTGAAATTGAGCCACTCTTTTTCAAAGAGGAAATTGGCGTTTTCAATGGCGATGGCGCGTCCTTGTGGATTGATATACGTAAAGGTGCCGTTAACAATGGCTAAACGGTCCTGCCCTTGGAGCCACTTAAAGAGCGGGGCGGCCTGTTGGGCTTTTTTGTCGTCGTAAGTTTCGGGCGCGTGCGTTTCAAAACGAGGTAGCTCGGGATTAAAGCCCGTGTCAATTTCCCAACCGGCAATATCGAACTTGATGGGCGAG
>CAMYAA010000059.1 GCA_947253615.1 uncultured Sutterellaceae bacterium | reverse complement strand
TACACACTGCATATCGTCGGCAGCGTCAGATGTGTATAAGAGACAGTCACGCTTTAAGGGCGGGATTTCACGATTTTCTTTGGGACTCAAGCCTTTGAGCCACGCCGCACGGGTGTGCACAATAAACACACGACACCCCGCGTCGTAAACCGTCCCGACAAAGTCACGCACAAAGCCATACTCATCATGATCGTCCACCCCAATACGGTGCTTCACGGTGACGAGCTTATCGGTCGCGTCACGCATCGCACGCACAGCCGTCGCCACCGTCTCGGGTTCGAGCATTAAACACGCTCCAAAACTCCCCTTTTGCACACGCTCCGAAGGACACCCACAATTGAGGTTGTATTCGTCATAGCCATAGGGTTCGGCGAGTTTAATCGCTAAGGCTAAATCACGAGGGTCCGAACCCCCTAACTGAAGCGCCACCGGCGTTTCTTCCGGATTGCGCCCGAGTAAACGATCTAAATCCCCATGCAAAATCGCCCCAGTCGTCACCATCTCCGTATAGAGCAGCACACGACGCGAGAGCTGACGATGGAAAAATCGACAGTGACGGTCCGTCCAATCGAGCATCGGGGCCACACTGTATCGACGCGCGTGCGCGAGCGGATCCACAAAGCCCGAGGCACGACTTGACGTCGAGGACGAGGATTTTTCAGTAAGAACTTCCATGAATGACGAACCTTCGTTGCGGAACTCAATGCCTGAGCTCCAAAATCAGAAAAAACGAGGGAACCGCCCATGGAGATTCCCTCACTCAGAAAACTGTGAATTAAACCCTCGGGTTTAAAGCGCGTCTTCGCGAACGTAAACCCAGCGCCCATCACGACGCTCGAAATAACTCCGCTCCTCGTGCTTAATCACCCCTTGACTCGAGCGCGCTTTCGCTAAAAACGTGACCCAGCCCCGCGTATAGGGCGGCGTCTCCTCGGGCGGAAACTCACTCGACGTGACCGTGAGCGAAATCCACTTCAAGCCCGAGTCTTCCTCCAAAGAGGCTAACGTCGGACGCGCTTCTTCCGCCCAGGTCTCCACCAAATAGGGCGCGAGCCCTAAGGCAAAGGCACTGTAGCGAGAACGCATCAACGCCTCTGGCGTAGGTGCGTCCGCGTCATGCACATGATAAGGTTGACAACACGCCCCATAAGCGCGCCCCGATCCACATGGACAGGGCTGCGCCTCGAGCGTTACACGCTTCTTACCCATCAGGCTTTATTCAAATTCTTTCTGGGTTTCACGCGCCGCACGCTTACGTTCGTGTTCCTTCAAGTAACGCTTGCGTAAACGAATGCTGATCGGAGTGATTTCCACTAATTCGTCGTCGTTGATGAATTCAACGGCCGATTCCAACGTCAACTTGACGGGCGGCACTAAACGAATCGCTTCGTCAGTCCCCGAAGCACGAATGTTCGTTAACTGCTTACCACGGATCGGGTTCACCACGATGTCGTTGTCACGTGCGTGTTCACCAATGATCATCCCTTCGTAGAGCTTGTCGCCCGGGCTCACGAATAAACGACCACGTTCTTGAATCTTCCAGAGCGCATAGGCCACGGCTTCACCGTCGTCCTGGGAAATAATCACGCCGGTACGACGTTCGCCCACTTCACCACGACTGATCGGACCGTAGTCGTCAAAGACGTGACTCATGATCCCCGTCCCACGACACATCGTTAAGAAGAGACCTTGGAAGCCAATCAAGCCACGCGCCGGAATACGGTATTCCAAACGCACACGACCCTTACCATCGGGAGCCATGTCTAAAAGTTCACCCTTGCGACGGCCTAATTCTTCCATCACGCCACCTTGGTGTTCTTCTTCCACGTCAACCGTTAAGAGTTCGTACGGTTCCATCTTCACACCGTCGACTTCCTTCAATAACACGCGAGGACGCGATACGGCTAATTCAAAGCCTTCACGACGCATGTTTTCTAAGAGAATCGTTAAGTGTAATTCGCCACGACCAGCCACTTCCCAAACCGTTTCATCATCGGTCTGACGAACACGCATAGCCACGTTGGACTTCAATTCACGCTCTAAACGTTCACGAATCTGACGCGAGGTCACAAACTTGCCTTCACGACCGGCTAACGGCGAAGAGTTCACCTGGAAGTTCATCGTTAAGGTCGGTTCGTCCACCGTTAACATCGGTAAGGCTTCGGGCTGCTGAAGGTCCGTAATCGTGGTACCAATCGAGAGCTCTTCAATACCGTTCACTAACACGATATCGCCCGCTTCGGCTTCGTCCACTAACTTGCGTTCCAACCCTTCAAACTTCAAGACCTGATTGATCTTGGCACGCTTGGGGGTATCTTCAGGACCGTTCATGATGGCCACGTCCATGTTCGGACGTAAACGACCACGATGCACACGACCAATACCAATCTTACCCACGTAGGAGTTGTAGTCTAACGAGCAAATCTGAAGCTGTAAGGGGCCATCAGGATTGTCGTCACGCACCGGCACGTGCTTTAAAACCGTGTCGAAAATGGCACGCATGTTGCCAATCTTCTTTAATTCTTCAACGTCCGTCGTTTCACCGGCAAAACCATTTAAGGCCGAGGCGTAAATGACCGGGAAGTCTAACTGGTCTTCCGTCGCGCCTAACTTGTCAAATAAGTCAAACGTCTGGTTGACCACCCAATCCGGACGAGCGCCCGGACGGTCAATCTTGTTAACCACCACGATCGGCTTCAAGCCCTGGGCTAAAGCCTTACGCGTCACGAAACGCGTCTGCGGCATCGGGCCTTCAACAGCGTCGACGAGCAAGAGCACGCCGTCAGCCATCGACAACACACGTTCCACTTCACCACCGAAGTCCGCGTGGCCCGGGGTGTCGATAATGTTAATGTGCGTCCCTTCATACTGCACAGCGCAGTTCTTGGACAAAATGGTAATCCCACGTTCACGTTCCAAATCATTGGAGTCCATCACGCGTTCAGCAACTTGCTGATTTTCACGGAACGTCCCCGCGCTTTGAAGCAAACGGTCAACCATGGTCGTCTTACCATGGTCAACGTGAGCAATAATGGCAATATTACGAATAGCTCGTGTCATGAATTTTCTCGATTAATGTGCAATAAGTCGTTCGGGATGCATCGTACCCACTTCATCAAGGAGTGCAGTACCTAAAAGCCCCCAGGGCTTGCCGTACACGCGGACACGCCCCCGAATTGAATGAGAAAGTCGTAAACGCTGACCATGCATGAAGCGCTCCGCTTCATCATCCGTTAACGTCACGGCTGGAAAACTTTGCAATAAACGATCGGCCCCTAATAAAAAGGAACGACAAACGTCATTGGGCTGGTCTTCTAATTGATCCAAACGAACCGCGCCTTTGAGCGTTAAGTCCCCCACTTGGGTACGACGTAACGCCGTCAAATAAGCGGCCGTGCCTAACGCGCGACCAATATCCTCGCCTAATACACGAATGTACGTGCCTTTACTCACTTGGCACGCCATCGTGAAGGATTCACCGTCAAAGTCCAAAATCGTTAACGATTCCACACGAACTTGACGCGGTTCGATCGCGAGACTCACCCCTTCACGAGCGTACTCGTATAAGGGACGACCGTCACGTTTTAACGCCGAAAACATCGGCGGCGTTTGTTCAATATCACCGACAAACTTTTGGGCCGCTTCGCGAATCGCTTCAAGCGTCACCCCATTTAAGCCCGCCGGATGCGGCTCAATTTCCCCTTCCGTATCACCCGTACTCGAGCAATACCCTAAACGTACTCGCGCCACATAACTCTTGTCGGCATTGAGTAAGTCTTGAGAAAATTTCGTCGCATTGCCAAAACACAAAGGTAACAAACCCGAGGCAAACGGATCTAACGTCCCCGTATGCCCCGCTTTCTGTGCGTTGATCGCTCGACGCACTTTCTGAAGGGCGGCATTCGAGCTCATCCCCTCCGGTTTGTCAAAAAGCATGACCCCATCAATGGGATCTCCACGTTTGGCCACGCTTATTTCCCCTCAGTGTCCGAGTCACCCTCGGTCTTGGCCATCGCTTCGCGAATCAATTGATCCATCTCAAAGCCACGATCCACACTCTCGTCGTGCACAAAGTGCAACGTCGGCACCGTATGAATCTGAAGACGCTTGAAAAGATGGTTACGAAGCATCCCAGCCGCTTTATTCAAGCCCGCTTGACACTCCGTGGGCTCCTTACCCATCACGGTAAAGAAAACCTTCGCATGCGCATAATCTGGCGTAATCTCACATCCCGTAATCGTCACTAACCCTACACGAGGATCACGAACTTCTAACGGAATTAACTGCGCCAAATCACGAGCGATTTGATCAGCCACTCGTAACGAGCGTCCGGGTTTTTTCTGTTTCATCATTTCACTCCAGTAGCGCTTTAAAGCGTGCGAGGCGTCTTTTTTTCAAATCAACGCCTCACACCCTTTTGGGCTCGGCCTTACTCCTTAGAGCGTACGAGCCACTTCCGTAACTTCAAACACTTCTAACTGATCCAATTCGCGAATATCGTCGTAGTTCTTCAACGATAAACCGCATTCCTGACCAGCCTTGACTTCGCGAACGTCGTCCTTGAAGTGCTTCAAGCTCGCTAATTCACCCGTCCAAATCACCACGTTGTCACGTAAGAGTCGGACCGACGCGTTACGCTTGATCACGCCTTCTAACACACGACAACCGGCAATATTACCGACCTTCGGCACACGAATGATCTGACGGATTTCCACCATCCCTAACATCGTTTCACGACGTTCAGGCGTGAGCATACCGCCCATGGCTAACTTCACTTCGTCCACAGCATCGTAAATGATGTTGTAGTAACGAATGTCAATGCCCTTTTCTTCGGCAACCTTACGGGCCTGAGCATCAGCACGAACGTTAAAGCCAATCACCACCGCGTTCGAAGCCGCCGCTAAGTTGATGTCGGATTCGGAAATCCCACCCACGGCCGCATGAACCACTTGAACACGCACTTCTTCCGTACTTAACTTCGTCAAGGCATGAATCAACGCTTCCTGCGAGCCCTGAACGTCCGCCTTGATAATGAGCGGGAGTAACTTCACTTCCTCTTCAGCGGCATCGCTAAAGAGATTGTCAAGCTTGGTCTGGTGCTGCTTGGTTAACTTGGATTCACGATCCTTGTTCTTACGGAAGTCAGAGATTTCACGCGCCTTGCGTTCGTCATCTAACACGATCAAATCGTCCCCGGCACTCGGCACACCCGAGAGACCTTGGATTTCGACCGGAATGGACGGACCCGCGGATTGAACCGTACGGCCCAATTCGTTGACCATCGCACGAACACGACCGAATTCACTACCGACTAACACCACGTCACCGCGATGGAGCGTACCCGAGCGAACCAAAATGGACGCCACCGGGCCCTTACCCTTGTCTAAGCGAGATTCAATCACGATCCCTTGCGCATTGCCTTCGGCAGGCGCCTTCAATTCAAGCATTTCAGCCTGTAAGAGGACGTTTTCGAGCAATTCGTCCACGCCTTGACCCGTCTTCGCAGAGACCGGGCAGAACGGCACATCGCCACCCCACTCTTCAGGCATCACTTCGTTGGCCACTAATTCTTGCTTGACGCGTTCAGGATTGGCTTCGGGCTTGTCGATCTTGTTGATCGCCACCACCAACGGCACACCGGCCGCGCGAGCATGCGAAATAGCTTCCTTCGTCTGGGGCATCACGCCGTCATCAGCAGCCACCACCAAAATCACGATGTCCGTGGACTGCGCACCACGAGCACGCATGGCCGTAAAGGCCTCATGCCCCGGGGTATCCAAGAACGTCACAATCCCGCGCGGGGTCTTGACGTGATACGCACCAATGTGCTGGGTAATCCCACCGGCTTCACCCGCAGCAACCTTCGCACGACGGATGTAGTCCAATAAACTCGTCTTACCATGGTCAACGTGACCCATGATCGTGACGACCGGCGGACGAGCCACAGCAGGCGCCATGTTTTCGCTCGTGATTTCCTTCAAGATTTCTTCAGGATCATCGGGCTTAGCCGCAATGGCGTTGTGACCCATTTCTTCCACAATCAACATGGCCGTATCTTGGTCCAACATCTGATTGATCGTGACCATCTGACCCATCTTCATGAGGGTCTTGATCACTTCGGTCGCTTTCACGCTCATCTTGTGGGCTAAGTCAGCCACGGTAATGGCTTCAGGCACTTCCACATCGCGCACGATCGGTTCCTGATTCTGAGCCTGTTGCGGTTCGTTGCGGCGACGACGGTCCTGGCTCTTACGACCACGGGCCGTACGCCAGCCACTCTGGCCACCGTCTTCGTCACCACGGGTCTTCATACCACGACGACCGGAGTCTTCTTCACCCCAACGATCGCGATTGCTACCCTTCTTAGCCTTGTTCTTGCCTTCCG
>CAMYAA010000058.1 GCA_947253615.1 uncultured Sutterellaceae bacterium | reverse complement strand
AAACAAGGGATTATCGTTTTCCCTAGTGAGTTTTTAATGATGGTATTTATGATGGATCTAACTCAAATGGTCTTTTGAAACCATTGTGAATATTGACGAGTTCAAATCCCTCCTTCCCGCCAAAGCAATTTTAAACCCCTTGTCGATTGACTTGGTTTTTTTTGCTATCTACGCCTCCAAAGACATTCCCACAAAATCGCTAGTTGTAAAACCCTGCGAAAATAGCACTAAAAAAGGCAGTCAATCTTTGGGATCCCTGAAAAAACGGGGCCCGCTCTCGGCCTACGGTTTTCTCGACCATATTCCTACGTCAATATCCAAAGCTCAAAGGCCTTCTCCTCACGTAAAGACCTAAATCTTTGTCAAACGTCACAATATGTAACCCCTTTGTTATACTGAATCCTACCTTTTCTTCAACTTTATGAAGACTAATAACAAAGAGGAACCTCAATGACCAAAAAACATTAACCGTTTTGGCTTTAATGTCTAGCGTAGTCCTGCTCAGTGCTTGCGGGGACAACAAGGATGAACAAAAAGCGCCTGAAGCGCTCCAGAAGAAAACGGAATTGAATTACGCCTCCATGAAAGATATTCGTAATATCAATCCCCACCTCTACCTCGGCGAAATGGCCGCCCAAGCCATGGTGTTCGAACCGTTAGTCATTAACACGCCGGATGGTACCGTAAAGCCCTGGCTCGCTCAAAGCTGGGATATTTCCGAAGATGGCCGTGTCTACACCTTCCATTTGCGTCCTAATGTGAAATACTCCGATGGCGCGCCTTTCGACGCAGAATCGGTCAAGAAAAACATCGATGCCGTGATGGCTAACAAGTCTCGTCACGCCTGGATGGACATGGTGCGCGAAATCGATCACGTTGAGGTCGTTGACCCTCTGACCGTCAAGCTCGTTCTCAAACACGCTTACTTCCCCACCTTGATTGAATTGGGCTTAACTCGCCCATTCCGTTTTATCTCGCCTAATTGTATGAAGGACGGAGGCACCAAAGATGGCGTCTCTTGTTTAGACGGTACGGGGCCCTGGGTCTTAGCGGAACACAAAGACAATCAATACTCGGTATTTAAGGCCAACCCCAACTATTGGGGTGCTAAACCCAAGATCGAATCCGTTCGCTGGATGGTCATGCCTGACCCGCAAACCATGCTCCTCTCGTTAAAGAAAGGGGAAATTGACCTTATCTTTGGTGCTGACGGTAACCAATTGTCGGCCGATGCCTTTAAGCAACTTCAGCAAGAAGGTAAATTTGCCGCTATTCAATCGCGTCCCATCGCGAGTCGCGCCATTTTGTTGAATTCGAATCAACCCATTACGGGGGACGCCTTAGTTCGTGAAGCTATTCAACACGCTATCAATCGCCAAGCGATCGTGGACGGCATTCTCAACGGGGCCGACATTCCCTTAAAGCCACGTGAGTTCGATCCGGCCTTGGCCAACCAATTGCTCGACGAAGCCGGTTGGAAAATGGGCGCTGACGGTGTTCGTGAAAAAGACGGTCATCGCTGTGAAGTGAACTTCTATTTCAACTCCAAAAATGCTCAGGAAAAAACCATTGCTGAAGCGATTCAGGCAGACTTAGCTAAAGTCGGTATCGCCATGAAGGTTATTGGGGAAGAAAAGCAAGCGTTCTTAGATCGTCAACGCACGAGCAAGTTCGATATGCAGTACTCGCTCTCTTGGGGCGCCCCTTATGACCCTCAGAGCTACTTCTCCTCGTGGCGTATTCCTGCCCACGGTGACTATCAAGCTCAGATCGGTTTGAAAGATAAGGAATTGATCGACAACGAAATTACCGTGTTAATGACCGAACCTGACGCCACAAAACGTCAAGCATTAATCAAGGACATCCTCACGCGTATCCATAATTCTGGCGTGTATGTGCCGATTTCTTACTCGCGCACTAAAGCGGTCTACTCCACGAAATTAAAGAACGTGAAGTTTGCGGTCACGCAATACGAAATTCCGTTCGAAATTATGGAATTTGAGCAAACTCCGCGAGCTAAGTAAACGAAGTTCGCTAAAGGACAATTCAAACGATGTTTGCGCTTTTAATTCGTCGTGTGCTCGGCTTAGTCCCAATATTGTTAGGCATATCTTTTATTTCTTTCATATTGGTTTCACTGAGTCCCTCTGACCCGGACGAAGTGGCCATTCGCGTCAATGCCATGGTCCCTACGCCTGAATTAATTGCGCAAACTCGTCATGAGTTGGGCTTGGACGAACAGTTTTTCATTCGCTATTTTCATTGGCTAGGCCATGCGCTTCAGGGCGACTTTGGCCGAAGCTACGTCAATGGACACCGCGTCATTGATGATATGCTCCAGGCCTTTCCGGCTACGATCTATTTGGCCCTCGTGACGCTCGCGATCATTGTGATTATCAGCGTAACGCTCGGCATGCTTTGTGCACGCTTTGAGGGCGGATTCCTCGACAAAATCATTCGAGGTTTTGTCTTTATCTGCTCAGCTTTCCCGAATTTTTGGGCTGGCCTCTTATTGATGTGGCTCTTCGCGGTCGAACTCAATCTCTTACCCACGAGTGGTATGCGCTCGCCCGAATCCATTGTGCTTCCCGCGATAACGCTTTCTTTAGCCTACGTAGGCACTTATTTACGATTAATTCGAGCCGAAATGATTCGTACTCAACATGAAAATTGGGTGACGTTCGCTCGCGCTCGTGGACTCTCCGAATTTCAAATTCAAAAACATATCCTTTGGAATTCCTTAAGGGGCACGATCACCACCCTTGGGATGTCCATTCCTAAACTCATTGCTGGGGCTTTTGTTGTTGAAAGCATCTTCGCCTGGCCCGGCATTGGACGCCTGTGTGTGACCGCCATCTTTAATCGCGACTTTCCGATCATCCAGGCCTATATCCTGATGATGGCCGTGTTGTTCGTCACGTTTAATTTATTGGCCGACTTGTGTATTGCGTGGATGGATCCACGTGAACGCAATCACTAAGACTTCGAGGGTTTCATCATGAAAATTGTGCTCAAACGCCTCATGAAAGATAACGTCGCACGCCTTTGCTTGAGTCTCATTGCTGTGATTTTATTCTTGGGCGCCCTCGCTCCAATTCTCCCGATTGCCAACCCCAATCAAGTTGATATTGCTCACAAACTTTTAGGACCGAGCGCCGCCCATTGGTTAGGCACCGATCTATTAGGACGCGATTTATTATCGCGTTTAATCTGGGGGATCCGCTCAACCGTGTATACCGCCATCCTCACGATGCTTTGCACTTCCATCCTCGGTGCGCTTTATGGCGCTATCGCAGGGGCTAGCGGTGGAAAAACCGATCAAGTGATGATGCGACTCTGTGACATTCTTATGAGCTTTCCCTCCGAAGTGATGATTCTCGCAATCGTGGGCATGTTAGGCCCAGGCTTACCTAACGTCATTCTCGCTTGTATCGTGGCTAAATGGCCTTGGTACGCACGTATGATGCGAACGCTGGTTCGAAAACTCACACAATCAAACTATGTAAGTTTTGCACGAGTCGTCGGCCTATCCTCCACACGCATTCTTTTCAAGCATTTAATTCCAGGCGCAATGGGCGAATTCTTCGTCTTAATGACCCTTGACACGGGCAGTGTGATCTTAATGATTTCAGCCCTATCGTTCTTAGGCTTAGGCGTTCAACCCCCAACCGCCGAATGGGGCATGATGCTCGCCGAGACAAAAGATATCCTCACCATCAATCCTTACCAAATGATTCCAGCAGGGGCGGCTATTTTGATCGTCGTTGCGGCTTTTAATTTCTTAGGGGATGCGTTGCGTGATGCTTTTGATTTGCGTCACATTCAAGCCAACCGACCCTCACCCTCCAAGGAGCAAGCCTAATGCGTCACCCCGACTCTCGCGCCTTGCTAAAAGTTGAGCATCTGTCCGTAGGTTTAAAAGGACAAGCTCCTCTCGTCAAAGACGTTAACTTTACCCTTTACCCCCAAGAGTGCCTCGCCATCGTGGGGGAATCGGGCGCTGGAAAATCCTTATCCCAATTGGCCCTTCTCGACCTTTTAGGCCGCGGCTTTGACGTGAGCGGTAAAGCTTATTACGAAGGCAACGCTTTTTTGGGCGATGCCAAACGCACACGTGCATTACGCGGGTCGGAAATTTTCTTTATGGTTCAGCAACCCATGAGTGCTTTTGATCCACTCATGCGTATCGGTCAACAACTGCTTGAGACCTTGAAGGTTATCCAACCGAAGGTTACGCCCGAGAAAGCCCAGGCTCGAATCCTCGATATGCTTCAGACCCTACAGTTTGATGATCCCCGCGCCATCCTTGAACGCTACCCGTCTGAACTCTCTGGGGGCATGTTGCAGCGCATCATAATTGCTTGCGCCCTTCTGACGCAACCCAAACTCATTATTGCCGATGAACCCACGAGCGCTCTCGACGTCATTGCTTCGCAAGAGGTGATTAAGGCCTTTCAAAGCATTCGGGCCCAACACCACACGAGCCTCATTATCATCACCCATGATCTCGGTGTCGCCCATGCATTGGCCGATCAGTTCCTCGTGATGAAAGACGGTAACGTCATTGAGTACGGCAATCGAGCCCTATTCAAGCACCCTCAAGCGCCCTATACCCAATATTTAATCTCCACACGGCAAATGTTGATGAATCATTGTCCTGGCATCGCGGAGGGTTAAAGCATGCACACTCAGAAGCCCTTCATTGAAGTCAAACACGTCAGCAAACGCTACCCGAGCCCAGGGAAGACCTGGTTTCCTACCTATACCGACGTGCTCCAAGACATTAATTTCGAAATCTATCCTGGTGAAATCGTCGGTTTAATTGGACTCTCCGGTAAAGGGAAAAGTACATTAGCGCGACTCTTACTGGGCATTGAAAAGCCCGATCAGGGGGAAATTATCACGGAAGGCGAGCCTCTAAAGCATTGGCGCTCCACGCATCGAGGCGCAATGAGTGTCGTTTTCCAAAATTACGCCGATAGCGTGAATCCCAATTGGACGGTTCAAGAGATTATTCTCGAACCCTTTAGGGGGACGTCCAACGAGGCCTCACCGGCCATAAAAGCACGCACGATTGAACTCCTTGAAAAAGTCGGACTCAATGCGTCCTATTTAACGCGTTACCCCTTCGAACTCTCCGGGGGTCAGTGTCAGCGCGTCTGTATTGCTCGCGCATTAATTGCCAATCCTCGCTTTATCGTTTTTGACGAAGCGGTGAGTTCCTTAGATGTTTCCGTTCAAGCGGAAATTATTGAACTCCTAAAAACCTTGCGTCATGAAAAAACCTCCTGGCTCTTTATTTCGCATGACATTCAAGCTGTCGCCTCGTTATGCTCTCGCGTTCTTTTCCTAGACCAGGGACGCATCGTCGAGGATCTTCCCATGAACGAATTGACCTCGAGTCAAAATCCCTTCGTTCAGAAACTCATTCGTGCCCTTCAAGCTTTGAAGTGGTGATCGAGCCCCTATAACCTTATCCATCAAGCAAGTTATGTCTTATCAAAATCCAAATGAACTCAAAGAAAAAATTGCCGCCTATTGGGATACACGAGCCGAAGAGTTTGTTCAATCCCGTCAATTGGAATTTGTACCGGAAAAACGAGCCCGTTGGATCAAAGAGTGTAGCGTGCTCACCAAGCCCTTTACGGGCCTTGATGTCTTAGACGTGGGGACAGGAACAGGCTTTTTAGCCATCTTACTCTCAGAGGAAGGTGCGCATTGCCAAGGGATCGACCTCTCGCCCCAAATGATCACGCAAGCCCGAGCAACCGCCAAGGCGCACGGACAAGCCATTTCGTTTTATATCGGCAGTGCTGACGATACCCCCTTTGAGCCGGAAAGCTTTGATCTCATCGTGACACGTAACCTTACCTGGACACTGCCCGACGCGCATCAGGCCTATCAACACTGGTTTAACCTGCTCAAACCCGAAGGGGTCTTAATCAATTTTGATGCCGCTTACGGGCCTGTCTCGTTTGAAGCACTCACTAAAGAGCTCGAAGATGAAGGAACCCTCAACGCCCACTGTGGCATGGATGAAGCTCGTCTTAAACTCTGTGATGCCATTAAAGCCGAATTGGCGATCAGTCACGTTGAGCGTCCAGCCTGGGACGAATCCACCCTAAAATCCATTGGATTTAGCACCGTGAGTGTGGACAAAACCGTCTCGGAACGCCTCTACCCCGAACACGATTTAACGTGGAATCCCGTTCCTCTCTTTAAGATCGTTGCGCGAAAAGGCTAAATCCGCGCGCCTCCAGGCACCTAACGTCCTCCCATGAAGGACAAAGGGGAGCGCCACCTTGCGTGATGTTCCCCAACAAAAAAACGCTTGCCTAAGCGGGGTTGCCCCACTCAGACAAGCGTACCTCTAGATGACTTAGGAGAGGAGAGTTAGTTCAGCTTACTTCTTAGCCTTCGC
>CAMYAA010000057.1 GCA_947253615.1 uncultured Sutterellaceae bacterium | reverse complement strand
CTCGAAGCGCGTTTAGAGGCGGGTGCACTGATGGCGAGTGACCTCGGCGGCGCGATTGGCCAGCCTGGGGTGTCAGCCTCGGCTTTAGCCGAGCGTTTGCGGGCACAAGGGTCGCGTTTTGAAAAGCTCTCGGAGCGGCTCGGGGGTGTGTCGGTGTGGCGCGTTCCTGCGCTTGGGGATGCGCGTGGGCTCTTTTGTGAGAGTTATTCCGAGGCAGCGCTCTTAGCGCACTTGCCGAGCGGGGTTCGGTTTGTTCAAGACAATATCGTGATCAATCCGGACGCCGGGGTTTTGAGGGGCCTTCATTGGCAAAGTGCACCGATGGCCCAAGGCAAATGGATCGTTTGTTTAGCGGGCCGCATGCATGACGTGTGGGTGAATTTAGACCCGAGTCGAGGGCCCTTATGGGCGTGGGACAGTGTGGTTTTAGAGCCCGGTATGGCGGTATGGATTCCCGAAGGGTTCGCGCATGGTTATGAAACGCTCGAACCCGGGACCCTGGTGCACTACAAAGTGACGGCACCCTGGATGCCGCTATTGGAGCGGAGTTTATATTGGGCGGATCCTGCCTTAGGGATTCGTTGGAAAACGTATGCGCCTGAAGTCTCGGCAAAAGATCAAAAGGCGCGAACGAGTGCGGATTGGTTAGCGCTTATTGGCGAGGGCCTTTCTTCGTAAAGCGGCGATAGGCCCAGGTGACGATGATGGGGCCCACGAGGGCACTGATCATCCCTAAGAGCAATATTAACGATAAATTTTCTTTGATAAAGGGGAGGTTACCGAATAGGTAGCCCATCCCTACTAAGAGCACGGCCCAGAGGATGGCGCCCACGGCGGAGAAGAGTTCAAAACGCAGGGTTTTCATGCCCGCAGCCCCAGCGATTAAGGGGGCAAAGGCGCGCACGATGGGAACGAAACGAGCGAGTAAGATGGTTTTTCCACCGTGCTCGAGGTAAAACCGATGAGCGTATTCGACTTTTTCGCGATTAATCCAGCGGATATTGCCTTCGTAAATGCGTTTACCGAGCCATTGGCCTTGTTTGTAGCCCACGGTATTGCCGAGCACAGCGCCGATGATCACGGAGAGCATGATCATGGTGGGGCTCGTCGTCCCGGAGGCCGCGACGGTCCCGGCGACAAAAAGGAGCGAATCGCCCGGGAGAAAGGACATGACCACAAAGCCCGTCTCTAAGAAGTAGATGATGGCCATAGCGACGTAGATTAAGGTTCCGTAGTCGGTGGCGAGTGTGACGAGAAAGTGGTCGGTGTGGGTAAAAAGGTCTACGAATAAGTTAACAAGGTCCATGGGTCGCTTTTTTTGTCGAGTGAGTTGAAACTCACGGGGTTTGTTTTCGTTTAGACTCTGAGAGTCAACGTTATTGATTGTACTGAAGTCCCCTCTGAAAAGGGGATGGAAAGTGTTAAAAAACAAGGAATTCTTCCCTATGCAAAAATTAAAGCATCGATTGCTTCAGGCTCGTCGAGCGATTAATGAGTTGCCTAGTCAATTAATCAGTCAGATTGCGGCCGGTGAAGTGATTGAACGTCCCGCCTCGGTCGTGAAGGAATTAGTGGAGAATGCTCTCGATGCTGGGGCCGATCGTATTGAAGTGCGTCTCGACGGTGGGGGTTTAAAACGTATTGTCGTGACGGACAATGGGGAAGGGATTCCCAAAGACGAGTTACCGTTAGCGGTTCGTCGTCATGCCACGAGCAAGATTCGTGATTTGCACGAACTTGAATGGGTCGAGAGTTTAGGGTTTCGTGGAGAAGCTTTAGCCTCCATTGATGCGGTGAGTTCGTTATCGATTCGTTCGCGTACGCCTGAGTCTGAGGCAGCGTGGGAATATCACGAAGGTGAGCTTTCCCCCGCGGCGGGTGTACAAGGGACGCGTGTTGAAGTGGCCGACCTCTTTTACAAAACGCCGGCGCGTCGCAAGTTTATGAAGAGCGACGCGACCGAAACCGCTCATGTTCAAGATTGGTTAGAGCGTCAAGCCTTAGCCAATCCCGAGGTGGGTTTTGTCTTTGTTGCCAATGGCCGTCCTGTTTTAAATCTTGAGCCTGTGGAGGCGATTGAAAAGCGTATTGCGGCGTTAATGCCCAAGGATTTCGATCGTAACTATCGTGAAGTCCTTGTGGAAGCTGGGCCCTTGAGTGTTCAGGGGTTAGTGGGCTCGCCCGCGATCGCACGAACGAGAGCGGATGCGCAGTACATCTTTGTTAATGGGCGCTATGTGCGCGACAAGTTACTCATGCATGCTGTGCGTACGGCCTACCAAGATGTGCTCCACGGGAACAGTCAACCCGTGTACTGCTTATACCTGACGCTCCCGGCGGACGAAGTGGACGTGAACGTGCATCCGCAAAAGATGGAAGTCCGATTCCGTGATGGGCAGCGCATTCATCAATTTTTAATGCATGCGGTGAAAGAGGCCTTAGCCGTCTCGGGCGCGGGCCTAGGTCATGCGCCGATGGAAAATGCGGCCCAAGTGCTCCAAAGCAAGATGGCTCAAAGTGGCTCGTTAAGAGGGGCATTCTCGGGCGAGACGGGAGCCCCGAGTGGCACTCGTTCGGGCGCGACCAGCGGGGGTTTTCCTCCGTATCGTCCTGAGCGCGGTTTAAGTCGTGATGATGTTCGTCAAGCCATGGAAGTCTTAGGCGCGACGAGCGCGGTCGCGAGTGCGGCGGCCAAAGCCGAACCCGTGACCCCGAGCGCAAGACCTTTTCATTTAGAGGCCACGGAGCGTCCCGACGGGGCGAGAGCGATCCCAAGTATGGGCGCGTTGCCGCTCGAAGGGGGCCGCTTTGTGCGTGAGACCAAGACGCCAGCAGCTGCGCAAGCCTCAACCCCGAGCTTGGCAGCGGGGCGTTTTGCGGAGCGTGTAGCCTCTGAATCTTCTGAAGCTCCCGAAGCTGCTTCCCTCCCGATGGATTCCAATGCCATGCCTTATGGCTATTTGGGGCGTGCCATTGCGCAGATTGGGGGGATTTATATTTTGGCCGAAAATGACGAAGGTTTAATCGTTGTCGACATGCATGCGGCGGCCGAGCGTATTACTTATGAGCGACTCAAAAAAGAGATCACCACCGAATCGATGGCGATTCAGAGTGTTTTGATTCCTCAAGTTTTCCGCATCTCTGCGTTACAATTCTCGGCTTTCGAAGCTCACCAAGCGGATTTAAAGGCCTTAGGGTTTGATATCACGGGGGCGGGCGAAGGTGCCATTGCTCTTCGTGCCTTACCGCAGTGCATTGCGGCGGCCCCGATTGAAACGTTAAAGACGTTGGTGTGTGAATTATTAGATGACTTTTTAGCGTTTGGAAAATCCGACGCTTTTGAAGCGAAGAAAAACAAATTACTCGCCACGGTGGCGTGTCACGGCTCGGTTCGAGCCCATCGTCGATTGACGATTCCTGAGATGGATCGTTTATTGCGCGATATGGAAAAGACCGAGCGTGCCGATCAATGTAATCATGGGCGTCCGACCTGGGTCAAGATGACCTTAGCGGATTTAGACGCGCTCTTTTTACGTGGTCAATAAGTGACGCGTCTTGGATTAACTCGAAACACTTTTGGTATGAATACGTCCCTTACTCCTCGTGCTCTGATGATTGCAGGTCCTACGGCCTCGGGTAAGTCTGCGCTTTCGTTAGCGTTGGCCGCGCGTTTTGACGTGGAGATTATCTCCATGGATTCGGCCTTGGTTTATCGAGGCATGGACATCGGGAGTGCGAAGCCCACGGTTGAAGAGTTAGCGACGTGTCCGCATCATTTAATTGACATTTGTCCGATTAATGAGCCCTATAGTGCGGCGGACTTTTTAACGGACGCTGTGCGTCTCATTGATGAGATTCATGGGCGTGGGCGTTTTCCGTTGATTGTGGGCGGCACGATGCTCTATGCGAAAGCCCTTCGTGACGGGATTCATGATATGCCGAGCACGGACATGGCCATTCGTGAGGCCGTGATGGCCGAAGGTCGTGAAAAAGGGTGGCCTCAAATGCACGCCTTTCTTGCCGAGATTGATCCCAAGACGGCCGCTCGATTAGCGCCCAATGATTCGCAGCGTATTGCGCGCGCCATTGAGGTGTATCGCATGACCGGGGAGACGCTCTCGAGCTTTCACGAAAAGCCCGCGAGTGTGCCCGGGGTGCCGATGAAGATGATTGGGTTATTGCCCCCCGATCGAAAGCGTTTACATGCGCGCATTGAAGCTCGTTTTATGACGATGCTTGACGAGGGCTTTTTAGACGAAGTGCGTGGCTTAATGGCTCGAGCGGACTTTGATCCCGACTCTCCGGCGATGCGAGCGGTGGGGTATCGTCAAGCGATTGACTATTTAGAAGGTCGAACGACTTGGGACGCCTTTTTATTGGCTGGGATTGCGGCGACGCGTCAATTAGCCAAGCGTCAAATGACGTGGATGCGTGGGATGGACGATTTGGAGCTCATGGACCCGGAGGCGAGCGAGACGTTACCGACGCTTGAGCGTTGGTTATCCGATTTTGCGCCGTTGCGTCCTCTATAGGACGTGATCTTTTTCATGATGCTCGGGGGTGGACTCAGGAGTTTCGCTTCATCTCTCGATATAATGAGAGCTATTAATATTGCCCGCAACGCTTATGAAAATTGCTTTTTTCGATTTAGATCACACGTTATTGCCTCTCGATACGGGAGATGAATGGACGCATTTGTTAGCGAAACAATTGGGTCCTGAGGCTCCCAAGGCGCTTGAAGAAGCGGATGCTATTAACGAAGGTTACAAGCGTGGTCAATTTGACATTGATGCGTGTATGGCCTTTCAGTTAGGGCTTTTAGCGCGTTTTCCCCGTGTGAAATTAGAAGCCATGCGTGAGGCTTTTGTGGACGAGATGGTTCGTCCTCGTGTGAAGGCCGCGGCCATTGCGTTAGTGGAAAGTGCCCGTCAAAGTGGTTTTCATCCCGTCTTAGCCACGGGGACGCATCGATTTATTGCCGAGGCGATTGCACCGCTTTTTGGCATTGAAGACGTGATTGCGGCCGAGCCCGAACAAACCCCCGACGGGGAATTCACGGGGCGTTTAGTGGGATCGCATTCGTACCAAGAAGGGAAACTTCGTTTAGTCAAAGAATATATTGCGCGTCAGCAAGCGCAGGGTGAAGAGATTAGTGCGATTCAAGCCTATAGTGATTCGATCAATGATCAATCGTTATTGAAGTTTGCGCAATCTCACGGTGAAGCCTTTGCGGTGAATCCGGATCCCCAACTGATGCGTTTGGCCATGGAATATCATTGGCCGATTGTTGAGTTATTTGGAAAGGAAGAACATTAATGTTGGGTCGTTTAATTCGTGGGGTTCAAAGTATTTTTTCGAAAGAGCCGTCACGAATGGTCAAAGAGCCAAAAGTCATTTCGGCGCGCTCTCACAAGATTAACCCCAAGAGTGTTTCCTGGCAGGCCAAGCAGACCTGTGAGCGTCTGCAGGCGCGTGGTTACAAGGGATTGATTGTTGGGGGTGCGGTACGCGACTTATTGGTGGATGCCAAGCCAAAAGACTTTGACGTGGCCACGGATGCCACGCCCGAACAGGTCAAGCGTGTTCAGCGTCGTGCCTTCATTATTGGGCGTCGTTTTAAATTAGTGCACGTGGTGTTTGGCCAAGAGATTATTGAATGTTCCACGTTCCGTGCGCTCGAAGGAAAGGGCGTTCGCAAAGACGGTATGGGTCGTGTGATTAGCGACAATGTCTTTGGGGAGATGTGGGAAGATGCGGCGCGTCGTGACTTTACGATCAATGCGCTTTATTACGATCCCGTGACGGAAAATTTATACGACTATCACGATGGTTTTGAAGATTTAAGTCGTGGTGTCGTGCGCATGATTGGGGATCCTGAAGAGCGTTATCGTGAGGATCCGGTGCGTATGCTTCGTGCGGTTCGTATCGCGAGTAAATTAGGCTTTACGATTGAACCTTCGACGCAAAAGCCCATCAAGAAGATGGCCAAGCTTTTACGCAATGTGCCTTCGGCGCGTTTAGTCGATGAGCTCATGAAGCTCTTGACGTGTGGCCATGCGGTCGATGCGATCAAGAAGATGCGTGAGTTGGACTTACATTTAGCGCTCTTACCGATTTTGGACGTAATGCTTCGTGAACCCGAAGATGAAGCGTTCATGATGTTAGCGATGCTTCGTACGGACGAGCGCATTGCCATTGGTAAGGGGATTTCGCCCACGTTCTTATTAGGGACGCTGTTGTGGCCGCAGGTGTATCGTCGTTGGCGCTACAAGGAAGAAGAGCAGGGCTTAGGGCATGCGGAGGCGCTTCATTTAGCGGCTTTAGACGTGCTTCAAACGATGTCCTCGCAATTGCAGATTCAGCGTCGTTATCAAGAAGAGATGTACGACTTGTGGCGCATGCAATTGCGTTTTGAAAAGCGCACCGGTAAGCATCCCTGGTCGCTCATTCGTCATCAGAAGTATCGTAAGGGCTATGACT
>CAMYAA010000056.1 GCA_947253615.1 uncultured Sutterellaceae bacterium | reverse complement strand
CCCCGAGACGCGAATTTTTAGCGCAGACGGGGTTGTTATAGCCGTCAACACACAAACACACCAGCAAGGGGCCTAGCGAGCCCTGAAGCGAAATTTAAGCCGTTTAGAGGAGTTTTAACCATGCGAATCGATTGCATCAATGCGTACTTATCGGCACGGGATCCCCTGACACGCCGTTACGTCACGCCAGAGGAGTGGAATCACCTAAAGGCCGCCGCCCGAAGCATTACGCAAAGCCTCGCGCCCGACCGGTGGACCGACCGCCGCCTAATTCTTTTCTTATCAGAGCACGTAGAGGCCCTGAAATCTTTTAACGCTTTACTTAACGGAGAATCTCACTAATGTTAGAGACCGAAATTAAAGAACTCAACGCTAATTTAAAGGCGTTAACGGGGTTAGTCGCCTCGCTTATCAAAGGGACCGCCCCCAGTCGAGAAACGGGGCCCGATTTAGTCTCGATTACGAGCGAAAAAGCGCCCGAAACCACGCCAACAGAAACAGCGCCCACAGCCCCCGAAGTACCTGTAAATACTGAAGAAAAGGCTAAAAAAGCCCCTAAAAAGACGGTAAAAAAGGAGCCTTTAGAGGTCAAAAATGAGGCTCCAAAAGCGGAGGACTCAAGCGCGGTGCGCAAGGCTGAACAGGCCGAGCCCGCCCAAAACGCACCCGAAGAAATGCCCTTCGCACAGTTTCAAAAAGAAATGTTCCCTTGGTTGGATTGCGCAACTGACATTGCTAACTACGGGGGTACCACTGTTTATGCACAGATTGAAGCGCTTATCAAGCCTCTGGGCGCCAAGACGCTTAAGGACGTCAAGCCCGGGCAGCGCCATGAGGTGCTCCGCTTGGCCAATAAGGGCCTCAACGAGCGCAAGGCTAAACTAGCGCACTTAATGAAACTTGCAGATGAGGAATTAGAAAAGAATGTCCGCTCCTAAGCACGCTCAATTAAGCGCGTCAGGTTCCCACCGTTGGCTCAAGTGCCCCGCCTCTATTTCCGAAGCGCAAGGCATTGAGGAAGAACAAAGCTCCTACGCAGCAGAAGGGACGCAAGCACACGCTATGGCCGAGCGCCTGATCAAAGCGATCTTAACGCGCAAGGCTGAACTAGGCGACGTGATAAAAGCCCTCAAGAAGGAAAACGAAGAGATGTTTACCTTCGTTAACCAATACGTCTCCGAGCTCGAGCTTATTGGCAATAAGTCTCTCGACGACTACGACTACGTGGAGTGCGAGGTGCGCTTACCGCTCTATAGCATCACGCGCGAATTGGGCGCACACGGTACTGCGGACTGTTTGATTGTCGATGGTCGCACGCTCCATGTTTGCGACCTTAAGTACGGACTTGGGGTACCTGTTGATGCGGTCATGAATACGCAACTCCTCATTTATGGGGAAGCGGCCCGCCAGTACCTTGCACCGCTCTTTGATATCGACAAGGTGACGGTCCACATCATGCAGCCCCGTCTTAATTCGGTCAGTGAATGGACCTTAGACGAGGAAGCCAAAAATCTGTTAGGCGAGCTGAAGTACAAAGCGTTGCGAGCACGCTTTCTTCTTGCCCACCCTGAAGAAAAAGAGCCAGCTGACTACTGCGTTAACGAGGATGTATGCCGATTCTGTCGAGCAAAAGCGACTTGCCGAGCCGTCCGTGCCGAGCTTGAAGCAACGGTGTCCTCAGGATTCATACTCCTATCGGCCCCTCCACCCAGCCTCGCCAAGCCTGAGCAAAGCAAGCCTAGGAAAAAAGTCGACCAGGAGATCACGATCCCAACGCCTGACACGCCCGAGCGCTTAGCGAAAGCGTGCACTCTCATCCCTGTGTTACGCCAGTGGGCTGACGCTGTTGAAGAGAAAGCCTACGCACTCGCTTGCTCAGGCACCAAGTTGCCAGGCTTCAAGCTCGTAGCGGGACGTGCGGGCGTACGCAAATGGAAGGATGAAGAAGCTGTAGAGGAGTTCCTCACCCGCCAGTGTTTCGACTCGTGGACGATGTACGACTTGAAATCCCCAGCCAAGCTCGAAAAAGCCCTCAAGCAATGTAATGCAAGCCACGTTTACACAGAGCTTGAGCCTTACATCACACGCACGGACAGCAAACCGCGCCTCGTTCCTGAGACGGATAAAGCGCCTGAGCTCGCGAGTGCGGCCACCGATTTCGAGGTGCTAGATGTCGGACGAGTCCCCTAAAACAAAACCCCTAGGCACGGCACGTGTACTCCCTCCGATCGTAGTCATCCGACTTGCGAACGCAGTGCATGAAATACGCGAGGCGCGCAAAGAGGCAATACGCATGCGAAAGCAACTCATCAAGAGAGAAGCTGAGCACCGTTTCGATGTTCTTTTAGAAGAGCTTCGGAATGAATATCCCGAGTACTACCGACAACCTGGCGAAGGGTTTAAGGAGTAATTCATTTTTACTGTTAAAGGAGTTCCAACATGGAATCGAAAGTAATGTTAACCAACGTGGTTATCGCCTTCCCGAAGTTATTCACCCCCGTGGCCAATGAAAATTTTGGCACCGACAAGAAGCGCTATGAAGCGCAAATCCGCATGTACGACGATGCCCCCGAAACGGAAGCCAACGTCGCGGCCTTGCGCACGGCGATGGTTAATCTTGCCAAGGAGAAGTGGGGTGCCAAGGCGGAAGCTATGTTCAAAAACACGCAGGACAGCAAGAACACCCGCATGTTACAGCGTGACGAGGAAGGCGGCTTCTGGAAGTTCTCCGCCAAGCGTAAGGCGGAGGACGGCGCCCCCTTGGTTATCGACCGTACGCGCGCTCGATTAACGGAAGCCGAGGGCAAACCCCGCAGCGGGGACGTAGTGAATGCGCAAGTGTCTATCTGGATTTACGACAACGCAAGCTCCAAAGGCTTCTCTTGCACGCTCCTCGGTGTGCAGTGGGTGAAAGAAGGTGATATCCCGATCGGCGGGGCTGGTGTCGCCACGGCCGACGACTTCGAGCAACTCGAAAGCGAAGGCGAAACGACTGACTACAACCAATACTTCTAGTAAGCAAGCCCGCGCCTCCTTTGCCGAGAGGGGAGGCGCCCCCTTAGGGAGCCCATCATGAAATACAAATTAACGATTCACCTACGCGACATGGAAGAGACCGGGAAAGTCGATGCCAAGATCGAGGTCCACACGCTTGCCCGAGAAAACATCACCATTGCGGGTGCCCGCGTGGCTAAAGCGCTTCAGCTCCTTTTAGAAGGACGTGCCCAAGAGATCTTTGAGCGTAAGCTCCTCCCGCCCAGTGTCGAGGTCCGTATGACTAAGAACCCTATGAACTAGGAGACGCTATGCTTTTCCTAGACTTAGAAACCTATAGCGCAACGCCCATCAAAAACGGGACGCATAAGTATGCGGAGCACTCGGAGATCGTCCTGTGCGGGTGGGCCATAAACGATGGTCCCGCCAACGTTTGGGACTGCACGACGGGCGAGCCTATGCCAGCGCGTTTAAAGCAAGCGTTGAAGGACTGCGTTGCCGGCAAAGAAAAAATTTGCATGCACAACGGCATTAACTTTGACCGCGTGGTGATAAAGGCCTGTTGGGGTATTGATATCCCCGTCGCTAGTATCGTGGATACGATGCTAATTGCCTACCAAGCTGCCCTCCCTGGCGCCTTAGACGACCTCTGCAAACTTTATGGTTTCGGAGAAGACAAAGCCAAGATGACCGACGGCAAATATTTAGTCCAGCTCTTTGCCAGTCCGCGCCCAAAGCATTGTAAGGTTGAGCGAGCCACACGCGAAACGCACCCCGCTGAATGGGAGCGTTACATCCAGTACTGTAGGCAAGACATTGTGGCTATGCGAGAAGTCTTACACCGCCTACCCGCGCTCAACTTCACTGCGCAAGAGATGCGTTACTGCGAGGTAAGCACGGCCATTGCAGACCGCGGTATGTGTATTGACTTAGAACTTGTCCGCGGGGCGGTCAACGCGGTGCGACGCAACAACTACGACTTGAGTAAACAAGCCCGTACGTTAACGAAAGGCGCCGTGGAAAGCGTCACCCGCCGAGAAGCCTTGCTCCGTTACATTAACGAGGCTTACGGTTTAAACATAACGTCGCTCGCTCGTGCCGATGTTGAGCGCTACTTAAGTGATGACACAATTCCGAGCGCGGTACGTGAGCTTTTGAGCCTGCGCTTAGAGGGTTCAAAGAGTAGCGTAGCCAAGTACACGGTACTTAGCAACGCAACGAACAAGGACGGTCGCTTACGTGGGACACTTCAATTCCGTGGAGCTACGCGCACGGGACGCTTTGCTGGACGTTTGTTCCAACCGCAGAACTTACCCCGTCCGAGCTGCCATGATGTCGATGAGATTAACGCCATGATTGAGGCCGTTAAAAACGGTACGGCATTTTACTTTTATAACGATTTGAATACCGTTTTTAATGACTGTTTGCGCGGTACGATCATAGCCCCCAAAGGAAAGAAACTTGTCGTTGCGGACTACTCCAATATTGAAGGGCGCCTCCTCGCCTGGATGGCCAACGAGACTTGGAAGATACAAGCCTTCCGCGATGCCGACAACGGTGTAGGTCGAGACCTTTACTGCCTCACATACGGCAACACGTTTGGGGTGGACCCCGCTTCGGTTAATACCGATCAACGCCAAGTAGGTAAAGTCCTTGAGCTCGCCATGGGCTATGGCGGGGGCGTCGGTGCTTTCGTCACGTTCGCCCGTGGGCTACACGTGCACCTCAACGACTTAGCAAGCAATGTAGAGAACACGATTGACCCACTCTTGTACGCGGAGGCGAGTGAGTACTATGGCCGCAGCGAACAAATGGCCAATGACTTAGAAATCTCTAAGCGAATCTTCGTCGCCTGTGACGCGGTCAAACGCGCCTGGCGCAAAGCCAATCCTAACATTGTGAAAGCATGGCGAGACGTAGAGCAAGCGTGCACTACGGTACTCCAGGTAGGCGGCGAGGTGCCCACTTTAAACGGTCGCGTTACTGTTTTCAAGCACAAGGACTGGCTATGTATTCGTCTACCTTCGGGCCGTGTTCTTATGTACGCACAACCGAGACTCCCGGGAGAGGAGCGAGACTGCACGTTCTCCTACATGGGCATGAATCAAACGTCTCGCAAATGGATGCGACAACGTACCTACCCTGGCAAGCTTATTGAAAACATCATCCAGGCGGTGGCGTGCGACCTACTCTGCCACGCCTTAGTCACCCTGGAGGAAGGCGGCTACCCACCTGTGACTTCGATCCACGACGAGGTGCTCTGCGAAGTTCCGAACACAGACGAGTACACCGTGGGCAGGATGAAGGCTCTTATGGTATCCGCGCCCGACTGGGCAAAAGGCTTGCCGCTCAACGCCGCAGGTTTTGAATCGAACCGCTATCGCAAAGACTAAGAGGACACAGAATGGACACGAACGACATGGTTAACAACCCTCCACATTACAAACAGTACTCGTTTGAAGTGATTGAGCTCACAAAGCACTTTCCCTTCTGCGAAGGCAACGCCATTAAGTACATCATGCGTGCGCCGTTCAAGGGTTCTTTTGAAGAGGATCTTGACAAGGCTGCCTGGTATTTGGACTACGCAGAAAAAATGCCGCGTACTGATCGGATGAGCGAGCTGGCGCACTTCTCCGCCTACAAACTAATAGGCGAGCTTGATAGCGATGACATAAGCCACCACGCCTACGCGGCTCTTCTCTGTATCGTTCACAGCATTAAAAACGAGCACCTTCTGGGCGTGGCACGAAGGGAGATACTCCTTTGGAAAGAGAAATGTCGAGAGCAGTACAGCAAGAGGAGCAATCAACCAACCATGCATACGTAAAGGAAGGGCATGGAGAGCGACGACATTAAAGACCGCGTGGAGATGATCGTCCGCCCCGACTTCATTGTGGGGCAGTACTTCTTCATCTTCATGCCCTGGACGGCTCACAGGCGACGCAATGCTTTCTTCGTGGATTTCTCCATAGAGAAGCACGCCTGGCGGGCGATCCTCTCTGAGCTAAAGCAGACCTTAGCGGGGACCGCTTGGTACCACCCGAAGGGACGACACCACGTGGTGGATCATGGGAAGTTCACGATCCGTTCCCGCCCCGAGTACCCCTACCACCTCGCTTACCAGCGAGAGTCCTACAGCTTTAGCGTAGGTTTAAACAAAGCCGAGATCGCCTTCGTTATAGAGGCCATGGAATTTTATTTACGGAGAGATAAGAATGGCAACGCCGAGAAAATTATTTGTTCACACATACATCAATAGGGATCGCAGCGTCATGATCCAACCGTGGGAGTATGAGACGGAAAGCTTCAAACGCCTTGGGCTTCTCTTCTCAATCACGCACGAAGGGCAAGACGCCGTTGCGCACCCTATGACGCAGAAAGAGGTGCGAGCTATGAAGCGCTTCCTAGATAAGTACGAGAGCTACATTCGTAACGCTCGCTCTGAAGGGTACGACAGCACCCATGGAGGTATGGTCTGTCTCTTATACACATCTCCGAGCCCACGAGACCGTACTAGATCTCG
>CAMYAA010000055.1 GCA_947253615.1 uncultured Sutterellaceae bacterium | reverse complement strand
GAGATCTAGTACGGTCTCGTGGGCTCGGAGATGTGTATAAGAGACAGCTGTAAGCAGCGAAATGCTTTGAGCTCATCAGAGCCGCGCACATGGTTTGGGGCCGAATTACTTGTATTCAGCTAAACCGAAGTTAAGATAGAAGTGACCTGGTTTGTCACAGTCTTCAACATTGAAATGGACGCAACCGTCACCGTAATTCCAGATGCGCGTGCGGATACGGCATCCCGGGAACAACGGCTTCGTGATACGCGTCTTGAAACGCGTTAAGCGATCGGAGTCACCACCCATCACGGCATTAATGATGTGGCGAACAGCGGTACCCGCGGTGGACACAGCGTGGAGGTTGGGCTTGGGATAGCCAAACTTCTGAGCGTATTCCCAATCAATGTGTTGGGGGTGATAGTCACCAGAGAGGCGATAGATCAACGCTTGGTTGAGCGGAATAACCTGTTCGATGACATAGTCAGGTTCGCGTTCAGGAATTTCAACGATGTCCTTAGGAGCCTTCGGGCCACCCCAACCACCGTCAAACACAGCGCAGTCCCAGCTTTCGTTCGTGAAAAGCAATTCGCCAGTTTCCTGGTCGCGCGTTTCACCATAGTGCTGAGCCAACGTACCACGGCCTTCGCCACGGTCAAACAAACCCTTCAAGGTCACCATCGTTTCGAACGTGCCCTGGAGCTTGCTCAACGGCTTCATCAAACGGAAGTCAAAACCCCAATGAAGGCTTCCACCCCATTCAAAACCCCAGTCAATGGTTTTCGTCACTTCACTAGCAACGATCGGGCAGGCCGCAATCATCGGAAGAATCTTTTGATTCTTTTCGTAGACATACTTCAAATCGGTCTTACCGTCGAAGCCGGCGCCACAACCTAACGCGAACAAAATCAAGTCACGGAAGTTGTAGTTGTAAATAAAAGGGCCATAGGTCTTACCGACCATATCGAGTTTCAGAGCCATTTTTCACTCCTTGGTTAAAATCACCACCTCAATTGAGGCGCTCTGAACCGTCATGAATTTCTCGTTTAAGAACTTCCTTGACGATTTTTCCTGTACAAGTACGGACGAAGTCCTCACGGAATTCGACAAATACCGGTATCTTGAATTCAGCTAAATTCTTGCGACAGTGCTCAACGACTTCGGCTTTGGTCATCGTTTCGCCTTCTTTCAAACGAACGTAGGCTTTGACCTCTTCATCGCGAATCGAATCGGGAACACCAATCACTGCCGCTTCAATAATCTTGGGATGCTCAACGAGGACGTTTTCGACCTCGGAGCTCGAGATGTTTTCTCCACTACGCTTGATCATGTGAATGCAACGATCCACAAACCAGAACACACCGTTTTCATCACGACGGCCCTGGTCCTTACTGCGTAACCAGCCATCACCCACGAGCGTTTCGCGAGTGGCCTTTTCGTTGTTGATGTAACCCTTGAAAAGCGTCTTGCCGGGTTCACCACGAATCATGAAAGTGCCAATGGCGCCCACGGGAACTTCGTTACCCTCGTCATCCACAAGCTTGGCTTCGTAGCCAAAATACGCACGACCCACACTCGGGAAACGACGATCTTCTTCCGGGAGCACCGTAATGCACCCCACGAGGATTTCGGTCATCCCGTAGGAATTAATCAGATCAACCCCAAAACGCGCCTTGAATTCGTGGTATTCCTTGTCCGTCATCGGCAAGGCATACAAAATCTCACGTAACTGATGGTTTTTCTCCCAAGCACGAACGGGCTGACGCATCACCGTGCGCAAAATCATCGGTACCGCTTGGGTGACCGTGGCACGATGTAAGCAAATCTGTTCCCAGAAGCGATGCGCGCTATAACGCTGGAGCATGATGAGCGTGCCCCCGACCGTTAAAATCGGCATGCAACCATTGCATTGAAAATCCACATGGAAATTGGGCATCGTGGTTAACATGCGGTCCGACTTTTGCAAGCGAGCCTGACTCGCCGTAAATAACCCCGCCCAAATTAAATTGGCGTGCGTGATAATCGCGCCCTTGGGTAACGAGGTCGTCCCCGAGGTAAATAAGATTTCGACAGGATCTAACGGATCAATGGGTCGAACTTGCGTTAATTCATCACTTTGAGTTTTGGCTAAGGCAATAACATCCAGGCCTTCACCTAAATCACCTTGCCCGTCAATGTCGGCAATGAAGAAGTTATTGAAAACCTTGCGATCCCCAATAAACGTCTGCCATTGATGCATGAAACGTCGATCACAAAGACAGTGCGTCGCCCCAGCCGTCTTGACCAAATGATCAAACTCGCGTGCGATATAGCCCGTATTCACCGGAACCATCACCGCGCCAATCTTGGCTAACGCAAACCACACCTTTAAAAAGGTGGGTGTGTTCGTCATTTGCAAAACGACCTTATCGCCTTGGGCAACGCCACGCGCAATAAAGAGATTGGCGTAACGATTTATCTCTTTATTGAGCTCTCCGTAGGTGTACTCAACCGTATTGCCGTTCTCGTCTTCACCAATGACGCAGACTTTATCTGCATGGCAAAGCGCTAATTCGTCCCAGAACGTTCGGAGATTCTTTTGACCAATAATGTCCATTTCAATGTCTTTAGAAAATGAAAATTGTTTGGGGAGCGTTAGAAGGCCTTGAGACTCAAGACCTCCCAACATGGGTTAGCAATCCTTGAGGATTACTTGGCAGTCATCACCACACCCTTTTCTTCAAGGGCGGCAATTTCTTCAGCCGTATAACCGAGTTCGGTCAACACAGCGCGAGTGTCTTCGCCACGGGAAGGCATACCGCGCCAAATCTGGCCAGGACGATTCTTGAAGCGAGGCATAATGTTCGGCCCCTTGACCTCACGACCTTCGGAACCCTTCCAGGTCACGATGTCTTCACGAGCGATGTAATGCGGATGCTTTTCAAGTTCTTGAACCGTCATCATGCGACCGCCCGCAATCTTCAAGCGAGCCATGACCGCTTCAGCGTCGTTCAACGACATCGTGCTGAAGTACTTGTCGAGAGCGGCTTCAATTTCAGGACCACGCGGCATGCTCAAGAGCAATAACTGGCAGCCTTCCGGACAGCTCGGGGTGCCTAAAAGTTCACCGAGACCTAATTCCGTCAACATGCCGGCCACTTGCTTCACGCCCACGAGTTCCACGCACATGAAACCGTCCGTGCACTTGTAAATCCCACAACCCACGCAAAGCGGATCTTTACCCTTGGTCGAACGCGGATAAACCTTGCCTTCATTGAAGTAGTCCATCATGTAGTACTGGCCAACACGTAAAAGGGCTTCGTACATGGAGACGTCGATCGATTCACCCTTGCCCGTTTGCTTGGCACGATAAAGGGCTGCTAAAGCGGAACTTAAAACCGTAAACCCAGCAAAGTAGTCACCGGCATACGGGAAAGCTGGAATCGGTTGATCCACTTCACCGTTTTGAACCAAATAGCCCGAGAAGGCTTGGGCAATAAGGTCATAGCTCGGCAAATTGACATAAGCAGGATCACCCCAGTGACCATAGCCCGACAAGTGAGCAATCACGAGAGCAGGATTGGCACCCCACATCAATTCGTCGGTAATGCCATGACGAGCCCAAGAGGGGCCTTTGCTCGATTCAATCAAAATATCGGTCGTCTTCAATAACTTGAGGAAGGCTTCTTTACCTTCTTCAGAGAAGACGTTAATCGTCATCGTATGGAAGTTACGACGCGCTAATTCACGATAGTTACGTTGAACACGAATGGTGTCTGGATAAGCCGTGTTTTCAAGCCAAATAACTTCAGCACCCCACTCAGCCATTAAATGGGCTGGGAAGGGACCGGCGATTTCCATCGCGGAAACCACCACGCGTACCCCATGAAGGGGGCCAAAGTCTGGCGTTTGAATTTCTTTAGACATTTTTGATCCTTTTTGCATGAATGATTTGGGACGGGCTGGCTCGCTAGGACGGACCCCACCGTCTAGCGAGCCAACACCTAATTAACGGTACTTCTTCAATACAGCACGGCCGAGAGTGAGGATCTGCATTTCATCGGTCCCACCAGAGACACGATCAACGCGAAGGTCACGCCAGAAACGGCTAACGCGGTGGTCACCCGCAACACCCATCCCGCCTAAAACCTGCATGGCTTGGTCAACCACGGAGAAAGCGGAATTGGCGCAGTACCACTTGCACATAGCAGCGTCACCGGTGTTCATCACACCCGTGTCATCTGCATTCCAAGCAGCGCGGTAGAGCATGTTGCGCATGTTGGCTAACTTCGTAGCCATGTCAGCAAACTTCAATTGCGTGAGCTGGAAGCGATAGATCTTTTCGCCAAACTGTTCACGTTGATTGGCGTACTTGGCAGCGTCTTCGAAAGCGCAGTAAGCAACACCGTAGTTGGTGCAAGCCACTAAGAAGCGTTCAACGTCGAATTCATCCTTGACGCGTTGGAAGCCCATGCCTTCCTTGCCGAAGAAATCTTTTTCTTCTAATTCAACTTCTTCGAAATACACTTCGCAGCAGCTGTCCATCTTGAGACCTAACTTCTGGAGCTTTTCTTTCTTGATGCCAGGCTTGGTCATGTCAACAAAGAATTCCGAGAAGATGGGCTTCTCCGGCGAGGCAGCGTCGCGAGCCATCACGACCAAGTACGGGCAGTGATAAGAACTCGTGATGAATGCCTTGTGGCCGTTCAAATAGATCTTGCCGTCACGACGCGTATAGGTCGTCGTCAAGCTACCAACGTCAGAGCCAGCGCTCGGTTCGGTAATCGCCGAGTTCCACATCTGTTCACCCGTGCCCAAAAGCGCAAGGATCTTGTCGATTTGTTCTTGGGTACCGTTGTGAAGAATGGAGGTCACACCAGGGAGCTGGTAGAGAACGTACGTCGGAGCGCCGTTACGACCCAATTCTTCCCAAATCGCCGTCAAGGTGACTAAGTTCGATTCGAGACCACCGTGAGCTTCCGGTAAGAGAAGACGGTCGATACCGAGGTCAGCCAAGGCCTTTACCCAACGAACCGGGTAGGTGCTCGTCTTGTCGCATTCGTCAAAGTAGGTTTCCCAGTTTTCGCTTTCCATCAAGTCACGAACGGCGGAAACTAACAATTCCTGTTCTTCAGTTAATTTGAAATCCATTTCAATTCCTTCATTTAAAGAGGTGGAGGTAAGTCAATTACTTCCAGTTAAGATTGGCACGCGCTTCTTTGAAGAAAGAAACCGCAATGTTCACGAAGAAGAGCAAACATCCCCCAACCACAATGGCCGTCTGTAAGGGCTTAATGCCGCCTAAAGCCATAAGGGAGAGCGCAATGCCACCCACTAAGAGGGACCAAACCACGCGAACCCAAACCGGAGGTTCGTCATAGCCGCCGACATCCTTACAGGTCGACATAGCTAAGGTGTAGGAACAACCATTCACGAGCGTTAACGTCGCTAAGAAGCACAACACAAAGAAGACAACCATCGTGCACGTCGGCAACGGCAAGGCAGCCCACGTTTCGATAATGGCGCGAGCCACACCGTGCTGATCAATCAACGTCGGAATATCAATGACCTTGTTAATCAACAAATTCATCGTGTTCGAGCCCAAGATCGGCCAAATCAACCACGTCGTAGCCGTCACGCCACCAACCACAGCGACCGAGACTTCACGAACCGTACGACCACGGGAAATACGAGCGAAGAACAAGCAGGTTTGGATCGTAAAGATCACCCACCATGCCCAATAGAAGACCGTCCAAGCTTGCGGGAAGCCAGAACCACGGATGCTGTCCGTGTAGAACATCATGCGACCTAAGTCGTTGAGCATGACGCCAACGGAATCCGTGAAGTAGTTAATCGTGAAGCTCGTCGAGCCAACCACGAGAACCCACAAAAGAATCAAAATCGTGAGATAGGAACGAAGGTCAGAAGCAAGCTTGATGCCCTTTTCTAAGCCAAAGCAAACGCAAATCGCATTCACAATGATCCAGGCCAAAACGATGCCGGCATCCAAACCTAAGGTGTGCTTAATGCCAAATAACCATTGCAAGCATTCCGTAACCAACGGGGTGGAAAGACCCAAGCTGGTGGACATGGCTAACAACAAGGCCACTAAGTACAAGTTGTCGATAATCGTGCCTAATAAGCCCTTAGCATTCTTTTCACCAATCACAGCAACAACGGTTGCGGACGGACGAACCACGTCAATTTTCTTGACATAGAGGAAGTAGCCAAAAGCCACCGTAAAGAAACCAAAGGTCGACCAAGAAATCGGACCCCAATGGAACAACGCATAAGACAAGCTGTGTTCCATAGCTTCCGGAGACATCGGGGCATAACCAAACGGAGGCGAAACCGTGTAGTAATACACTTCAATCGCACCCCAGAAGAGCACGGCGGCCGACGTCGACGAAGCAAATAATAAGAAGATCCAGCTAGGCGTACTGAATTCAGGCTTTTCTTCACCTAAACGACGCTTAGCCCAAGGTCCAAACACAAGCCAAAGCCAAATGACAAATGTGGCTACGATGTACCATTCAAAAACCCAACCAAAGGTGTCTGTCTCTTATACA
>CAMYAA010000054.1 GCA_947253615.1 uncultured Sutterellaceae bacterium | reverse complement strand
AGATCTAGTACGGTCTCGTGGGCTCGGAGATGTGTATAAGAGACAGCCCCAATAGAAAAAAGGTTGCCATCTCCGCGCCAATGCCGAGATGGACAACCTTTTGATTTTGTGAATCGAACCGATTAGTTCTTTTCAGCGTGTTCTAACGCAGCCTTCACAAACGCCGTGAAGAGCGGATGACCTTCACGCGGGTTCGACGTGAATTCCGGATGGAACTGCACAGCGAAGAAGAACGGATGACCCGGAAGTTCCATCATTTCAGGCAAATCTTCCGACGGCGTACGAGCCGAAATCACCAAGCCCTTTTCTTCGAACTGGCTCACATACGTGGAATTCACTTCATAACGGTGACGATGGCGTTCCGCCACGATGTCCCCGTATATCTTATGCGCTAAGGTGTTGGGTTTGACCGGCACTTCCTGACGGCCTAAACGCATCGTACCGCCTAAGTCAGAACCTTCATCGCGCTTTTCAACGACGCCATCATGGTTCTTCCATTGGGTAATCAACGCCACGACCGGATGGGGCGTTTGTTGATCCAATTCGGAGGAGTTCGCACCGCCTAAGCCACAGACGTGACGGGCAAATTCCACGATCGCCATCTGCATACCCAAGCAAATCCCTAAGAACGGGATCTTACGCGTACGTGCATATTCAATCGCCTTGATCATGCCTTCCGTACCACGCTTACCAAAGCCGCCCGGGACTAACACCGCATCCACGCCTTCGAGGATCTTTTCAGGACCTTCGGCTTCGATCTGTTCGGAGTCCACAAAGCGGGTCTTCACACGCGTATGGGTATGAATACCCGCGTGGGTTAACGCTTCGTTCAAGGACTTGTAGCTGTCCTTGTAATCCACATACTTGCCGACCATAGCAATGGTGACTTCGTTTTGCGGATTCTTAATACGGTTGACAATGTCTTGCCACATGGACAAGTCGGCCGGCTTGGTTTCAAGATTCAACTTCTTACAAACCAAATCGTCCAAGCCCTGAGCATGGAGCATTAACGGCACTTCATAAATCGTCGGGGCATCAGCCACCGAAATCACGCTATCCATCGGAACGTTCGAGAAGAGCGAAATCTTGGCACGTTCACCTTCAGGGATCATGTGTTCAGCACGGCAAAGGAGCATGTCGGGATAGACCCCGTATTCACGCAACTTCTGCACGGAGTGCTGCGTCGGCTTCGTCTTCAATTCACCCGCGGACGGAATCCAGGGGCAAAGGGTTAAATGGATAAAGCAGGTGTTGTTGCGACCCAAACGGAAAGACATCTGACGAACGGCTTCCACGAAGGGGAGCGATTCAATATCACCGACCGTACCGCCGATTTCCACCACGGCCACGTCAGGCTTGCCGCCAAAGGTGGAGGCCGCACCACGCTGAACGAATTCTTGAATTTCGTTGGTGATGTGGGGAATAACCTGAACCGTCTTACCTAAATATTCACCACGACGTTCTTTGCGAAGAACGCTTTCATAAATCTGCCCCGAGGTGAAATTGTTGGGCTTGTGCATCTTGGTGGAGATGAAGCGTTCATAGTGACCCAAGTCGAGGTCAGTTTCAGCACCGTCCTCCGTCACAAACACTTCACCATGTTGGAAGGGGGACATCGTCCCTGGGTCCACATTGATATAGGGATCCAACTTGATGATAGTCACCTTCAAACCACGTGATTCAAGAATGGCCGCTAAAGAAGCGGCGGCGATGCCCTTACCGAGAGAGGAAACAACGCCGCCGGTCACAAATACATACTTGGTCATGAAGAAGCCCTGTGCGAAGGAATTACAAAAAATCAAAACAATCGAACATTATACCCCGAGTTGACCCTTTCTTATCGGGGTTTCCCCCAAACTTTTTTCAAGGTCATGGATCCAAAAAAATCTAAAGCGCCTTCTTAGTGATCCAAGCAAGGCGCTCAATGTCGACCGAATCCACGTCGGTTAGTGTTCAAAAACGCTTTTATTTTAGTGCAAAAATTCGATTTGAACAATCAACTTTTGCACCTTGACGCATTCTCAAGCTCCCCACGTGAGGAAGCCTCCGTGACCAGTCATCCGGAGGCTTCCTCCCTCTCCTTAGAGAGGTTGCGGGGTTTTAGCTCAAGACCTTAGCGTCGAGTTTGAGCTCATTATCAGCTTTGGGGTCGAGCCCGAAGTCAGGCGGACAAAGTCCTTCTTGGCAGACTGCGCAGTCGGCGTTATTCGCATCGAACTTCCATTCGGGCTGCACGGTGACGTGCGAGATTCCATACTCTTTATAGAGCGTCGTGCGAATCGCATCCAAAATACGGGGCCAGCATTCATAGCTTTCGATATGCACGTGGCACTGAATCGCAATGTGACCCGGACTCATCGTCCAGATATGTAAGTCATGTAAGCGTTCAACGCCCGGGATCGATTCCATTAAGCGACCCACCTTGAAGTAATTCAAGTCGCCCGGGACCCCGTCCAACAAGATGGAGCTCGATTCCTTCAAGATCCCGTAGGTTGCCTTCAACAGCAATAAGCCCACGAACATCGATAAGAGCGGGTCCACGATCGTCGGACCACCGGCCCAAATCACCGCCCCCGCGATGATCGCCGCGAGCGAACCTAACATATCCCCTAACACGTGGATTAAAGCCGCACGGGTGTTCACGTTCTTTTGGTCACGCGAGAGGCGCCAAGCCACTAAAACGTTAATGATCAAGCCGATGATGGCGATAAACATCACGGATTCGCCCGAAACGGTTTCTGGCGTCATTAAGCGATGAGCCGCTTCCCAGAATAACCAAATCACCACACCTAACATCACTAAGCCGTTCACAAACGCGGCTAAAACTTCCACACGACCGTGACCAAAGGAGTGATCCGAGTCAGCACCACGTTGCGCCATACGGTTAGCCACTAACGCGAACAATAAGCTCGCGGAGTCCGTCACCATATGACCGGCGTCCCCGATCAATGCTAAGGAGTTGGACATATAGCCCCCGACCAATTCCACAATCGAGAACCCTAACGTCAGCACCACCGCCAAACCTAATACCGAGAACTTGGCCTTTTCAGCCGTATGTTCCCAGCGCGAATCGCCACGTCCGTGGCCACTAAAGTTTTCGCCTTGCATTAAAGCGATATTGTCTTCTTTCATCGTTTTCAATCCTTGTCTCTTTGTTGACCTTTTTTCTCTTTTCCAAAAAGGACAAAGGGTTATTCATTTCATTTTTGATAATGATAACAAAATCTCATTGATTTTCTATTAACCCAAGGAACTAAAAAAGGGTTAGGTTATTTAAGAACCATTTTCAATACGCTATACACCAGTATTTACAGTCAATTCAAAGGATTTTTGTTTTTATTGATAACCGTTCTCATAATTTTATTGAGTTTAATTATCAATAACTTTTTGCCGTATTGAGAGTCATTATTATTTCCGAGTGTTTTACTCAAGATAAGGGATTTCCCCAACCTCAGAGTTAACGTGGGATTGCGAGGGGTGCGCCTCAAAAATGGGAATGATCAAAATAAGGAATTGTTCAAAATGAATGAGGCTGATAGCTTTTCCAAAAGGATTACCTATTAGGTGGTATTTTTGATAAAAGTGACAAAAAAACGATCCAAAAGAGAAGGAAAGGGCTTCTCTCTCGGATCGCGGTAGGTTTGTCTCTCAAGACTTTTGATTTCGGGAAATCTCACGAGGGCTTGAGGGGGGGGGCAAGTCCTCGCGGTTTGCCTACCCGAGCAGGCGATTATTCGTCTTTCTTGGCATCCAAACGGGGCACCCCGCTTTCTTTATTCGTGCCCAAGAGGCCGGTTTGGGCGTATAAGCCCAACTTGGCACGGGTATCGGTGATGTCGAGGTTACGCATCGTTAACTGACCGATACGATCCACGGCCGTGAACATCGAATCACCCTTTTCCATCGTCAAGCGCGAGGCTTCGTAGGTTAAGTTCGGGCTTTCCGTGTTCATGATGGAGTAGTCATTACCGCGACGGAGTTCGAGCGTGACGCGACCCGTGATGGCGCGAGCCACCCAGCGCATGGCGCTTTCGCGAATCATGATGGCTTGGCTATCGAACCAGCGCCCCTGGTAGAGATAGCGCCCCAACTTCCAACCGTTGATACGGTACTGTTCGATCGTATCTTCGTTATGAATCCCGGTTAACAAGCGTTCGTAGGCGATAAAGAGTAAGGCCATCCCCGGGGCTTCGTAAATCCCGCGGGACTTCGCTTCGATAATACGGTTTTCGATCTGATCGCTCATCCCCAAGCCGTGGCGACCGCCAATCTTATTGGCTTCGAGCATCAAGTCGACCAAGTTCGTGAACTTCTGACCGTTTAAAGCAACCGGATAGCCTTCTTGGAATTCGATCGTGACCGTTTCCGCGGGGATCTTCACGTCTTCCTTCCAGAAGGGTACGCCCATGATCGGGTCCACAATCTTGATGTTGGAGCTTAATTCTTCCAAGTCTTTGGCTTCGTGCGTTGCACCCAACATATTGGAGTCGGTGGAATACGCCTTTTCAGCCGACATCTTGTAGTTAAAGCCTTGGGCATTTAAGAAAGCGGACATTTCAGCGCGACCACCCAATTCCGAAATGAATTGCGTATCGAGCCAGGGCTTATAAATCTTTAAGTTCGGGTTTGCTAGGAGGCCATAACGATAGAAACGTTCGATATCGTTACCCTTATAGGTCGAGCCGTCGCCCCAGATATTGACGCCATCTTCGCGCATGGCGTTCACTAACATGGTCCCCGTCACAGCACGGCCAATCGGTGTCGTATTGAAATAAGGCACGCCCGCGGTCGTCACGTGGAAAGCCCCCGCCTGAATCGCAGCGATCCCTTCTAATACTAATTGTTCGCGGCAATCGATCAAACGAGCTTTTTCAGCACCGTACTCCATGGCACAACGAGGAATGGCATCGTAGTCACTTTCATCGGGCTGACCCAAATTGGCCGTATAGGCATAGGGAAGGGCCCCCTTGTTCTTCATCCAACGAAGGGCAGCACTCGTATCTAAACCACCCGAGAAAGCAATCCCGACTTTCTGTCCGACGGGAACCGATTGCAAAATTGTTTGCGACATAAAAAACACCTACCTTGTTTTACTTTTTTGAAACTTGAGGTTTTCCTCAAACGTGAAATGAATTATGTCCGAAATTCACAAGCCGTGAAGCCCTCTTTTCCGCCTTAGTACGACCATCTCAACCGCTGTGCGGTGATGTGCCTATAGCGTTCAACAATTTGTCGACAAACGCATGACTCTGGTCGAAATCCCCCTCCTTGCGTCGACAATAGATGGGTTATCGGAGTACAAAAATCGCGTTTTGTTATCCCTTTCTAGTTACTCGTTAACCCTTTGTCTTTGTAAGTCAAATCAATCCTTAAGGGCTTTAATCAAAAGGCGGGCTTTTCGGTTCCCATTTTCTATGTCCTAACATTAAAATTTCTTTGACCGTGTGATCTGCGTTATCGGTTTGTCGTTGTCTCCGAAAAACAAAACCCAAACGGGGCCGAGCACTCACGAGAAACGTTCTATGACCAACCACATCACGGCTTTCTTTAAAAGTTACGTTCTTTCGGACTGAAGGGTTTCAGTCTGAGCGTGACCAACAACCACTTTTTGGAGTGAATGACCATGAAACTCAAATCTTCTTTGGTTGCTTTAGGTATTGCTGCCATTTCGAGCGCTGCCTTCGCCCTTCCTAACATTGCTGTTTTAGCCACGGGCGGTACGATTGCTGGGGCGGGTGCCTCTTCGACGGGTTCCGCTTACACCGCGGGTAAAGTGAGCGTCAACCACTTAGTGGCTGCCGTTCCTGAATTAGCCAAGATCGCCAACATTACGCCGGTTCAAGTGGCCAAGATTGGTTCGCAAGACATGAGCGACGAAGTTTGGTTGAAGCTTGCCAAGACGATCAATGCTGACTGCTCCAAGTATGACGGCTTCGTGATTACGCACGGGACCGACACGATGGAAGAAACGGCGTACTTCCTCCAGTTAACGAACCATTGCAAGAAGCCGGTGGTTCTCGTTGGCGCTATGCTCCCCTCCACCGCTTTAGGTGCTGATGGTCCGCGTAACCTTTATAACGCTGTGTTAGCCGCTGCTGATCCTGCCACTGCCAAGGAAGGCGTTGTGGTAGCGATGGACAACATCGTGGTTGGCGCTCGTGACGTCAACAAGACCAACACGACGCAGCCCGATACGTTCCAAGCCGGTAACTACGGTAAGGTTGGCTACATCATCAACAACAAGGTTCATTACGAATCTGTTCATTTCCGTGCGCAATTGCCCGCTCCCTTTGACGTTGACAACTTAACGGCTTTACCGAAGGTTGGCATCGTTTACAACCACGCTGGTGTTGAAGGCGTTCAAGCTGAAGCTCTCTTGAAGGCGGGTTACAAGGGTATCGTTTCCGCGGGTGTGGGTAACGGTAACATTCACAAGGCCATCTGGCCGGTGCTTGAAAAAGCCACGAAGGACGGTGTTGTTGTCGTTCGTTCCTCCCGCGTGTTAACGGGTGGTGCCACGAAGGACGCTGAAGTGGATGACTGTCTCTTATACACATCTCCGAGCCCACGAGACCGTACTAGA
>CAMYAA010000053.1 GCA_947253615.1 uncultured Sutterellaceae bacterium | reverse complement strand
ATACGAGGTCTAGTACGGTCTCGTGGGCTCGGAGATGTGTATAAGAGACAGGGCCTTGACATCCTCGCCCATCACGCCATAGACATTGGCCCCTTCGAGCCATTCGATTTGCACATCCGAGCGTAAAACAAACATGCGCAAGCGTTTAACGACACGTTCGATCAACGCACGAGGGGCGATTAAGTAGAGGGCTTCGTCGTGACTGTAGAGGGTGAAGTTCACCAACATGCGCCCCTGGGGATTGCACCAGGCGGCCAAGCGCACGGCATTGCCGATCCCTTCAACGGCATTGGTTAATTGGCGATGTAAGAACGATTCACGATCTTTCCCGGTGAGTTTGATGACACCCAAGGTGGACAAATAGGCCACCCCGTCAACGGGTGGCATAGGCCAAGCGATGTCTTCATCCAAGGTGAACGTGCCTAAAGCTGTCATAACGGTCATTCCTTAACGATTGTTCGGAGAGTGGCGCCCGTGGGGCGCCTCAGTGGCTCATATCTTAGCAAAGAACGACGCGTGAAGATCCCTTCAGAAGGGCGCTCTCCCTCTAGTGCTTTCGGATGAATTTATTGACCGCGCGATTGTGGCTTTTTAAGTCCGTCGAGAATTCACTCGTGCCGTCCCCGCGGGCCACAAAGTATAAGTACGGCGTTTCCGCCGGATTCATGGTCGCTTTGAGTGCAAGCCAAGAGGGGGACCCAATCGGCGTTTCGGGTAAGCCGCGCAAGGTATAAGTATTAAAGGGCGTCGGACGACGTAAGTCGTCTTTTTTGAGCGTGCCCACAAAGTTCGGGCCTAATCCGTAAATCACGGTGGGATCGCTTTGCAAGGGCATTTTGGCTCCCAAGCGATTGTGAAAGACGGAACTCACGAGTTCACGCTCGTTTTTGGCCCCCGTTTCTTTTTCCACAATACTCGCGAGGATGAGCAACTGATAGGGTGTTTTGAGCGTTTGTGGGCGATTGGGTTCGTCCCACAATTGCTGCAATAACGCCTTTTGGCGCTGAACGGCCATTTTCATGACTTTTAAGTCCGTGCTTCCTGGGGCGTACTGATAGGTGTCGGGCGCAAAAAAGCCTTCGGGCGTGTGAGACGGAATGTCGAGCGCACTCGCGAGCGCCTCGTCACTCATGGCGTCCGTTTCATGACGCATTTCTTTGGCGGACTTAAAAAGGGAGCGCACCTCCCAGAGGGTGGCCCCATCCGGAATGCGAATGGAATCGTCGGCCAGGGCCCCTTTTCGAAAGAGCGCTAAAAGCCCCTCGGGGGTGATGGGCGTTTCAATGCGATAGCGCCCTATGTGTAAGCTCTTGAGGGTTTGGTGCGCATCGTAAACTTTCGCGAGTAGGCGAAAGAGCGTGGGATGGACCGCGAGTCCTTGAGCTTCGAGTTTTTCCAAGACCTTTTGCCCGGAGTCCCCAGGGGCGACTTCAACGATAAAGCTTGAGGGCGCCTTTTGGGCCGCCTCGTTTAATGCGCCCACCACCGAGGGCTCGGCACTCGTTTGACCCTGAACCGGATCGTACGGTAACGCTCGCGCTTTAAACCAATAGTTGGACCCGGCGACAAGGGCTAACGCCCCAGCGAGAATCACCCCCACCGTGAGGAGGGTGCTCTTTTTTGAGCACGTGCGGCATCCTTTCGCCGAGTCCGTGGCTAACGCACAGGCGGGCGCTGGAGCCTCTGGGGCGTCCTTGGCGATTTCGGCCTCTTGGGAAACCTCAGGCGCGCTCTCGGTAACGCTCACACTTTCCTTGGCCTTCGCCTCGGGGGTGAGGGTTGACGCCTCGGTGGACGTGGGCTTCTCGGAGGGTGTCATCGGTGAATGTTGGGGTGTATCCATACCAAGTCAAAAAAAGGTCGTGATAGGGTTAGTGTACAAGAGAATCACTGGGGTAAAAGCGCAAATACGCTTTCTTGCTTAATACGCGAGCAAAGTATAATGGTGAGCAAACCGTATTTTTTAGGGTTCGTGAGAACGCGTACGGACAAGATAACCTGCTCAGACACTGGAAGGATGCTCGCAATGGAACGTGGACGTTTTATCACTTTTGAAGGGATTGATGGGGCTGGGAAAAGCACGCAGATCGATGCCGTCGAGTCCTTTTTAAAGGAAGCGGGGCTAGAAGTGGTACGCACACGAGAACCCGGGGGCACCCCTTTGGGCGAAAAGGTTCGTGCGCTCTTATTACAAGAACCCATGACGGTCACGACGGAAACCTTGCTCTTTTTTGCGGCCCGCGCAGAACATGTGGAAACCGTGATTGAACCCGCCCTCGCACGCGGCGCTTGGGTGCTCTCAGACCGTTTTACCGACGCGACCTATGCTTATCAAGTGGGCGCTAAAGGTTTTTCCGGTGAGCGCTGTGAGGCCTTAGAACGCTGGACGCTTTCGGACTTTGCTCCCTTTAAAACCATTTTGTTTGATTTGCCGCCGGCGGTAGCGAATCAACGTCGACAGAAACGTCAAGGGGAGTCGGATCGCTTTGAACGTGAACAAGAAGATTTCTTTCATCGCGTGCGCAATGCCTATTTGGATCGCGCCAAACGCGCTCCCGAACGCTTTGTGATCGTGGACGCTCAGAAAACTCCCGAGGCCATTCGTGCCGAACTCTTAGCGGAGGTAGCCCAATGGCTCTAGCACCGTATCCTTGGTTAGAAGCGAGTGCTAAAGCGCTCAACGACTTACGTGATCAATTACCGAACGCCATTTTGTTTTATGGTGCACGCGGCTCCGGGGCCTTTGCGCTTGCGTTAAATTTTGCCCAAAGTTTACTTTGCGAAACGCTCAAAGCCGACGGGACGCCCTGCACTCGTTGTAACGGGTGCCATTTGGTGAAGGCCGGGACGCACCCGGACTTAAAAGTCGTGGTTTCGGAATTTTTAGCCGACGCCTACGATTTGCCCTATACGCCGCCCGAGAACGATTCACGCTCCACGAAGAAAAGTCGTGAAATCCGTATTCATCAATTCCGTCAGTTAAACGACTTTATTAACATGTCGGCGCACCAAGGGGGTCGACGTGTCGTCGTGATTTATCCCGCGGATATGATTCGTGCCGAAGCGGCCGCGAGTTTATTAAAGGGCATTGAAGAGCCGCCTGCGGGCCTCACGTACTTATTGGTCGCTGACGATATTGATTCGGTTTTACCGACGATTCGTTCCCGCTCGCGCTTGATGCGCATCGAGTTACCGAGCCACGAGGCCGCGCTCGACTTTTTAAAGAGCTACAAAAAGATTAAAGATCCTGAGGCGGCGCTCGCTCAAGCGGGGGGCTCACCATTGAGCGCGCTCGAAGACTATACGGGCTTGGAAGTGAGTGCGAAAGAGCGCGATGGCCTCATTGAACTCTTAAAGGGTGGGGCCGCCTTAACGCCCGACACGATTGTGCGCTCTCAGGCGAACTTTAAAGAGTTAGCCGCTCCCGCCTTTTTCTTTTTCATGACGCGCTGGTGCTATGACTTGATTCGTTGTCATTTTGGACAACCCCCGTTTTATTTCGTGGGTGAAGCCTCCACGCTTCAAGCCTTGGCGGACCGTACCGATTTGCGTGCGCTGATGGGCTTGATGGACGAATTGCATGATGGGCGACGCGTGAGTGAGCATCCTTTGGCGTTTAAGCAAGTCTGGGAGTCGACCTTCTTTAAGTACAGCGCGGCGCTTTTAAAGCGTTAAGCGCGCTTTGTATTCGCTCCAATGGGCCTGGCCTCGAGGAATTTTAGGGATTCTTCGAGGCTTACTTTTTTTGCCCCTTTATCTGAGGAGAAATCACAATAGGCTTAGGGTTGAGGATTTTCTAAACTCAAGAGAATTGCTTTTTTTGGAGACGTGATGCCATGAATTTTTTGGACATGCTCAATGACAAAATTGCCGATTTCTTTGAAACGGAAAAGTATGCTTTCAACCCTGAAGCGCCCGAACTCTCGCCCGAACGTCTGTTTGCGTTGAATGTGGGGGCGATCAATGCCGAACAAACGAGCTTTTTCACGAACTCGTTGACGACGGGGCAAGACGTGGATGCATTGCGTGAAAAGCTCGAAGAAAATTATGGGATCACGGACGAAGAATCCTTTGCGAGTACGCTCCAATGGTTTCTTCACCAAGGGCATCGTATGGACTTTGAGTTTGGGGTAAAGCCCTTGCTCGCGGGTCAATCGATTGACTTTCCGGAGGACATGACGGAGGAGGAAAAAGCGGCGGTGCAAGAGGAAATGAGCGACTACGTGACGAATTTGCACGAATGCACCGAGGAATTAAAGGACGTTCATCTCATTGCTAAACCCGAGGATTTCCTCACGGCTGATATTTTTGCGTGGGACTTTGGTCGCTGTATTGTGGTGGTGCGAAGCGCCTACGATTGTGGCTTTGTCTCTGAAGAGGATGCTTGGGAAATCATTGAAGTGATTGGCCGTGCGGCCGGCAAGCACTATGTGAGCTGGAAAGACTTGGCCGCGGGGTATTTAATTGGACGAGCGATGTGGTCAGGCTCGGGCGTTATGTTGACTGGGCTCATTTCCATTGCCGAGGGGCTCCTCGAAGATGAAGACAGTCCTTGGACAAAAATTCCGTTCATGATTAACGAAGCCGAGGATTACGACGAAGCCGAGGACGACGAAGAGGTCGACCCGTCGGCCCGATAGTGCCGTGTGCCACACCAATACGCTTGAGGGGGAGAAGCAATCATGGCCTTCTCCCTTTTTCTTTTGAGGGCTAAAGCACGTCGATATCTTTCATCGCTTCGGTGATGACTTCTTCGTCCGGATTTAAGTAGCGTCCGGTCGTCGCGACACTGGCGTGCCCCATCGCGACCTGCACAATGTTGACACTCATTTTAGAGAGGGCATTCACAGCAAACGTATGGCGTAACCAGTGGGTACTTGCCGCCCGCAATTTTGCGGCATCCTGAGGCGAGCGCGTGGCGAGATCGTTTGCAACCAATTCAAAGTATTGCGTGAGTACTTTCCAAATCCCCGAGCGACTTAACGCCGCCCCGGGCTTCGTGCCACGATTGAGATTGACAACGAGGTCGGTCTCTGGATCACAATGAAACACTTCGGGTAAGCCGCGTGAGGCGAGGGCGTCATTTAAAATCCCGAGCTGCTCGGTATTTAAGGGCAGACGTCGGACTTTCCCGCCTTTACCGACAATTTCCATAAAGCACTGATGCTTTAGGCCCAATCGTCGCAGCGCAATCCACCCGGTTTTGGCGCGGGCAATTTCTGAGGCACGCATTCCTAAACTCTTCCCGAGCATAAACAGAAGCTTCATGCGCTCGCGTGGCCACCCTTCGGGTAAGAGCGTGAGGCCATGAACGAGGGCTTGCCATTGATCCTCCGTGAGTGAACGGTCGGCAAATTCTTTAGGAATGCCTTCCCCCGGCAAGAGTGGCACTTTCGTGTTCACCTGATCAAAGGGATTGAAAATCAAATAGCCCGTCTTTTTTAAGAAATTAAAGCACTGACGCACAATCACAATGGCCATGCGTCGACTCGTGGCCGCGAGTGGCCCATTAAAGGGCTTCCAGGCCTGACTCGAACGGGGCGTATTTTTGGGACCTAACCATTGCGCTTGGGGGATACGCCACTTTTCTTTCCAAAACGAGGCTTCGGTACGCCCGAGGTTTTCCAACCAGTTTAAATAGAGCGACGCATCATTGGCACGAATCGAGGAAAGCGCACATTCGCGCTCCAATAAGCACCATAGCCAGAATCGTTCGATCTCTCGACGATACGCAAAATAGGTATTGGGATTGGGGGCGCGAGCGAGTAACCACGCTTTGAGCGCTTCACGATCGACCTGAGCTTCGAGTGCACAGCCCACGCTCGGCGCACGATTGAGGCCGTCTTTCCCCGAGAGGCCCTCGGGCACACTAATGCGCTCAAAGGGCTTAATCAAAGGATGGAGTCCTTCAAGATGCGCGGCTTCTTTTAAGCCGTCCGGACAGTACTCCGGTAAGAAAAATCGGGCCGTGATTTCGCCCACATCATGACCGCACTCTAAGAGCCAGAGCATGAGCGCATGGGCTTGATCGGTATTGAGTCCAGCGATTTGACGATTCCAGGTGGCCCCATTGGCGGCCGCCGCCTCGTAGAGATCCTCGGCTGAAATGAGGCCCGCCTCGGTTAAGGGCGCGGCCCAATCGGGGGGCAGCACCTTAGCGAGAACGGTATCGTACCGAATGGGCGCTTGTGGTAGGGCACCACGGAGCGTAAGAATGCGAGGATTCATGAGTGGGTATCAACAACGAAGGAGTAACGAGAGTCGTCTCTATTATAGTCGCCGTGGCCCATGAAACCCCGTGAGCGCAGGAAAAACCCTGCTAAACTATGCATACACATTGACCGACCCTTTTTTCCGAATTGAATTCGTATGCGTTTGACTCCCCTTATTGGGCGCACGGCAAGTGCGTGCTGGCGTCGTCTTGGGGTACTCGTGGCCTTGGGCATTAGTCTCTCGGCGAGTGCTTCGAGTTTTGTAGGCATTGATGCAAGCACCATTGATCGTTTGCGCGATCCTCATTATGCGAGCGCCTTGAGTGCGCCGAGTTTGTCCGCCAAACAGGTGGTGCGCATTGGGGTCCCTGAAGTCCTCATGCAAGGGGCAAATAAAGGGTGGTTAGAGGCCACCATTACC
>CAMYAA010000052.1 GCA_947253615.1 uncultured Sutterellaceae bacterium | reverse complement strand
CTACGAAAAAGGGTATTGGGCACTGTATCGTGGAACCGTCTATCGCGTTGGGAAACTCATTAGTCCCATGGAAAAAGACCCGCAATTCTATGTGGAAATGAAGAATCCGTCGGAGGGTGAATACCGCGCCCGTCTCTATTTCTTGAATCAAGGCAAAGCGCTCGATGAGCTCATCCCCCTCAAGCGCAATCAGACCTTCACGTTCTTGTGCCAAGACGAAGGACTCAAAGAGGGCACCGTCAACTTCACGTGCTATAGCCACGCTGAACTCTTTCGCAAAATCGCCGGGGTACTCGACGAACGCCTCACCCAATACCAACACGGCTTTACTCCACATAAAGATATCGTGACCGCCATGTTGCGTAACAGTATGCTTTTCTTCCCGACGTTGCCGCAGAACGTGAAAAACGCCTGTGAAGAAAGCGAATCGGCCTGTGTGAAAAGCTATCTTGCTTTCCGAGGAACGCCCGAGTTTGTTTCGTGGATTAAAAAGCGTCAATTCCTGGTCCCGGGGGAACTCAGAGAGCGCGTCGATAAATACTTTCGTCAAGCTCGATAAGGAACACCCTCAACCCTAAACCCCCTCAACGCTCAAGCTCGCCCTTGAGCGTTTTTTCAGGCTTTCGAAGACACCCGCGGATTTAAGGGCTACAATGGTCCGACCCAAATTTTAAAACCTTCCCTGAGAACACCATGACCACTTCAATAGGTATTGCCCGATTGCCCAATGGCCAAAAACCACAATTAATCGTTTTTGACTTGGACGACACCTTAATTCAAGGGAACTCCTGTGTGCATTGGGCTCGATACCTCAAGGCACACGGCATCGCTTGTGAACTCAAATGGACGTTGATCGAAAAGAAAATGCTCCTTCAATATATGTTGGGCAAACTCGACATCCATGAATATTTGCGCGAATCGATTCCCTCCTTCGGTTATATGACCGGTCCCGAACGCACCCGTATGGTGGATGCGTTTGTCGATGAGGTCATGAAAGACTACGTCTATCCCGATGCCCTTCGTACCATTGAGGCCGCCAAAGCGGAAGGCATTCCTATGGTCATTGTGAGCGCCTCCAATACGTTCATGATCGTGCCGATTGCGAAAAAGCTCTTTGGCCTCGAGGACGTCCTCGGGATTGATCTTGAAGAAAATCCCGACGGATCGCTCACGGGTGAGATCGTGGGCGTGCCCACGTTCCAGGAAGGGAAATGGATTCGTTTAGAAGCGTATTTAAAAGCGCACCAGATTCCAGCGGAGAACGTCGTCTTTTATACCGACTCGCGTAACGATTTGCCTTTAGCCCGAGAAGTGGGCCTTACCGTGGCCGTCAACCCAGACGATACTTTACGCGAGGAAGCCCTCGCCCATCACTGGCCCATTAAAACGTGGGCCTTGAAGGGAAAGAGCCCCGATTAATGAAAAAAACACCGTTATTTTTAGAGTAGCGGTGTTTTTTTTGAAAGGAGGAAACGTTTGGGTGGGATCGTATTTTCGTCAGGCGACGAACCCAACCAAAAATCCCCCTTTTTCAACTGAGAATCGTTATTTGTCGACAAAAACGTCAACAATATCGAAACTCTTCAACAATAAAAACCAAAAACTTCGACCAATAAAAAAAGTCGATTTTTTCTCGGTTTTTCGCCTGACATTTAAAAATCAGATGTTTATAGTTTCTCAAACCGTCGCACTTTTGTGTTTCCCCCCTTTACACAAAGCGTCGACAGGTTCGAATTGAGAAATGGTTTAAAAACGTTAGTTAACCAAAGAGAGACCGACTATGTTTAAAAAAGCTTTAGTTTTAGCATCCACCGCCGTTTCGTTGTTTGCGGGTATGAATACCGCTGTTCAGGCGAGTGATGTTTTGCGCGTCGGTACTGAACCGACGTTTGCGCCTTTCGAATTTATGGACACGAAGACGCGTGATTACACGGGCTACGACATCGACTTGATCAAAGCCGTCGCGAAGAAAGCGGGCTACAAAGTTCAAATCCAAAACATGGGTTTTGATGCTTTGATCCCGGCCTTGAAGACGGGTACGGTTGATGTGGTGATTGCGGGGATGTCCATCACCCCTGAACGTGAAAAGCAAGTGGACTTTTCCGCGCCGTACTACAAGTCGGGCCTTTCCTACTTAATCCGTAAGGACGAAGCTGGCAAGATCAAGTCCTTTAAGAATTTAGAAGGCAAGCGCATTGCGGTTCAAATCGGTAACACCGGTGCTGAATATGCCAAGAACATCAAGGGCACGAACGTGGTGGCCTTCAATACCACCAACGACGCCTTCATGGACTTAGCGAGCACCAACTCCGACGCTGTCATCTTAGACCGCCCGGTCTTGGCCTACTTCTTGAAGACCAAGCCTGCCGCTGCTAAGAAAATGCAACTTTCCACGGAAATTGCTGACGCTGAAGATTATGGCTTTGCCGTTAACAAGGGCAACACCAAGCTCTTGAACGCATTGAATAAAGCCCTTGAAGAAATGAAGGCCGATGGCGAACTTCAAAAGATTCATGACAAGTGGTTCGCTAACTAAGACGTACCCTTCGTCTTGATTCCCTAACACCCCGCCAGTTGGTAAACCTGACTTGGCGGGTGCTGTTTGATGGTAAGGGTTATTACTAAATAGACAGAATTGACTACCGTCTTTAAAATCTGCCAAATTTTGCTCGAAAAATTCGTTTGTTTCGTTAGACCCCAGGTACACTCATGAACCGCCCTATACACTAGGGAAAAATGAGCAAACCCAAACACTGGGTCTAACCAATTGGAGATTTAGAGGTTGTTTCGATGAACTATGACTTTGAACTAATTCAAAATAGCTTACCGCTTTTATTAAAAGGGGCCGGATTAACCATTGAAATCACGGCGATGTCGGTTGGCTTAGGGATGATCATTGGTTTGTTCTTAGGTCTGGGTCAGCTCTCCAAGCACGCCTTTTTCCGTTGGCCAGCGAAAGTCTATGTGGACATCATTCGCGGCACTCCATTGCTTATCCAAATTTTCATCATCTACTTTGCGTTACCCGATATCATCGGTCATCGTGTGGATCCGTTCTTAGCGGCGATCACGGCCTGTTCGATGAACTCGGGCGCGTATGTTGCTGAAATCTTCCGTGCTGGGATCCAGTCGATCTCGCAAGGTCAGTATCGTGCGGGCTTATCTTTAGGGATGACCCACGTACAAGTGATGCGCTTCATTGTGTTACCACAAGCCTTCAAGCGCATTATTCCGCCGTTAGGGAATGAATTCATTGCCATGCTTAAGGACTCCTCCTTGGTTTCCGTCATCGGCTTTGAAGAATTAACCCGTACGGGCCAATTGATTATTTCGGAAACCTATGCCACCAAAGAAATTTGGACGTGCGTAGCTATCCTCTACTTAATCATGACTCTTTCGATCTCCCAATTGGTGCGTTTTGTTGAACGTCGTTACCATATTTCGGGGGAACGTTAATTCCCTTTCAAGAAGAATTAACGTTAATCCTATACATTAGGCATGAAAAAAGCGGGAAATTCACTTGCACTAATAGCTGTCGCTCTGTAGAATTACTAATTTCACGGCTCGAGTCTCAACGCTCCTGTCCGCATGTTTAATCGTTTTTCTTTTTTAGGAAATCAAATGTCCGTTGAAATGAATAAGTCTGAAATCGTTGCTCAGTTCCAGCGCGCTGAAGGCGACACCGGCTCTCCCGAAGTGCAGGTTGCTCTCCTCACGGCTCGCATCAACCACCTTACGGAGCACTTCAAGGTTCACGCCAAGGATCATCACTCCCGTCGTGGCTTGCTTCGCATGGTTTCCCGTCGTCGTAAGCTTCTTGACTACTTGAAGCGCACCGACGTCGATGGTTACCGTAAGCTGATTGGCGCTCTGAATCTTCGTAAGTAAGACGCAGCATTTCTCGACACGACCTGCCGGATTCGACAGGTCGTAGTCATATTTACCAACCCGTTTTTTAGTTCGGATCGCCAATAACTTAAACTCACACCGCGTTGCGACACAAATCGCTTCTTCTCAGGCGCTTTATGCCGCAGCGTGTTGAACAAGCGTTATTTGCTCCAGCTAAGAAACGTAAAAAACGAGGTTTCTATTTACTATGACCATGTTTAATAAAGTTTCGAAGTCTTTCAAGTTTGGGGCTCATGACGTCACGTTGACGACGGGTGAAATCGCTCGTCAAGCCACGGGCGCTGTTGTCTGCCAAATGGGCGATACGGTGGTTTTAGCCACCGTTGTTGCTAAGAAAGAAGCTAAGCCTGGCCAAGATTTCTTCCCCTTAACGGTTGACTACCTTGAAAAGACCTATGCCGCGGGTAAGATCCCTGGGGGCTTCTTCAAGCGTGAAGGCCGTCCTTCCGAAAAGGAAACGTTGACGAGCCGTTTAATCGACCGTCCTATTCGTCCGCTCTTCCCTGAAGGCTTCTACAACGAAGTTCAAGTGATCATTCACGTGTTGTCGGCTGATCCTCAGATCGATCCGGACATTCCTGCGATGATTGGTTCCTCCGCTGCTTTAGCCGTCTCGGGCATTCCGTTCATGGGTCCGATCGGTGCTTGCCGCGTGGGTTACATCAATGACGAATTCGTGATCAACCCGACGGCTGATCAATTAAAGGCTTCCCGCCTTGACCTCGTTGTTGCTGGTACGCAGCGCGCTGTGTTGATGGTTGAATCCGAAGCGGATTGCTTATCGGAAGAAACGATGTTAGCCGCTGTGACCACGGGTCACCGTGAAATGCAAGTTTGTATCAACGCCATTAACGAACTCGTTCGTGAAGCTGGCAAGCCCGCTTGGGATTGGCAGCCTGTGCCGAAGAACGAAGGCTTGATCGCTCGCATCAAAGAAATCGCTGATGCTGGCTTACATGAAGCCTACAGCATCCGTTCCAAGCAAGCTCGTACGGAAAAGCTCCACGAAGTTTATGCTTTAGTGAACGATACCTTAGCGGCTGACGCTGAAGCCGCGGGTACGGAAGTGGCTGATGCTAACGAAGTGGCTGAAATCCTCTTCGGCATGGAAGCCAACTTAGTGCGTTCCAACATTCTCAATGGCCAACCGCGTATTGACGGTCGTGACACCCGTACGGTTCGTCCGATCGAAATTCGTCAGACGGTTCTCCCGCGTACCCATGGTTCTGCCTTGTTCACGCGTGGTGAAACCCAGGCTTTGGTAACGACGACGCTCGGCACGAAGTTAGACGAACAGATCGTTGACGGTCTTGGTGAAGAAGTTCACGAACGCTTCATGCTTCACTACAACATGCCTCCGTTCGCCACGGGCGAATGCGGTCGCGTGGGTAGTCCGAAGCGTCGCGAAATCGGTCATGGTCGCTTAGCCAAGCGTGCTTTGAAGGCTGTGTTACCGAGCGCTGAAGACTTCCAGTACACGATTCGTGTCGTTTCTGAAATTACCGAATCCAATGGTTCCTCCTCGATGGCTTCCGTTTGCGGTGGCTGCTTATCCATGTTAGACGCGGGTGTTCCTTTGAAGGACTACGTGGCTGGTGTGGCCATGGGCTTGATCAAGGAAGGCAACAAGTTCGCCGTCTTAACGGACATCTTAGGTGACGAAGACCACTTAGGCGACATGGACTTCAAGGTGGCGGGTACCGAAAACGGTGTGACCGCTCTCCAGATGGACATCAAGATTGAAGGCATTACGGCTGAAATCATGAAGGCTGCTTTAGCGCAGGCTCATGAAGGTCGCCTCCACATCTTAGGCAAGATGCACGAAATGGCTGGTGGCGGTGCTAAGGAATTATCCGACTTCGCTCCGCGCATGTTAACGATCAAGATCGATCAAGAAAAGATCCGTGACGTGATTGGTAAGGGTGGTGCGACCATCCGTGCCTTAACGGAAGAAACGGGTACGACGATCAACATCGAAGACGACGGTACCGTGACGATTTCGAGCCCGGACAACGCTCGCGTTGAAGAAGCTCGTCGTCGTATTGAACTCTTAACCGCCAAGGTTGAAGTGGGTCAGATTTACGAAGGTAAAGTGACGCGCTTACTCGAGTTCGGTGCCATTGTTGAAGTGCTCCCGGGCAAGGATGGTTTATTACACATCTCCCAGATCGCCAATGAACGTGTGAACCAGGTTTCCGACTACTTGAAGGAAGGCCAGGAAGTTCGCGTGAAGGTGATTGATGTGGACGAAAAGAACCGTGTTCGCTTGTCCATGAAGGCTCTCTTACGTCAAGAAGAAGCGCCCTCTGCTGAATAATGTGTCGCGTCTCACAAGGCTCACGCCTTGTGAGTTCGTTTGACCCAGAAACCGATCCTATCCACTGCGGTTCGATCGGTTTCTTTTTGGCTTTTTTGCATTTGAAAGCCCCTTTACTCGTAACCTCAGGTAAAATACCGAGTACAATGCGTGTCTTGTCGACATAGGATTGAGTATTTCGATTTAATCCTATAGCGATAAGTGCTATCGTCAGGGTAACTGACATTGACCTCGTTTTAGGAGACCCGATCGTGCGAAAGCAACTGGTTATTGCGAATTGGAAAATGAATGGCTCCGGGGCGGAGAACGCTCGTTGGATGGCCGAATTTTCAGCCGAGCAAGCCACGTTACTGAGCGAAACGGTTGTGTGTGCTCCTGCGGTGTATTTACCGCAATTAAGCGCGGGCCTCGCCATTGACATTGGTGCACAAGACGTTTC
>CAMYAA010000051.1 GCA_947253615.1 uncultured Sutterellaceae bacterium | reverse complement strand
CAATGATTCAGCTCTCTCAACAAATTTCTTCGCCTCGAGAACATTCTTCGTTAAAAAACGATAGGTTGAGGGGCTTGCGGTTGCATATTGGGAGCTTCCACTTTGATCACTACCGTATGCACCTGAGGCTCCGTCACTTTTGGCGCAACATTCGTTTCCAATGACGAAGCTTGATGACTTAGATCTGTTTGTTCACTCGGTTCAGGCCCCGAAGAACTCATTGATTTCCAGAAAGCAATAACAGCTAATACACCCAAGACGATCGCGGTAACTTTTATTGGTTTTGAACGCCAGGACAATGATTCAGCTCTCTCAACAAATTTCTTCGCCTCGAGAACATTCTTCGTTAAACGTGCCTTGATATCACCTTGACCGCGGTCACTTTCATGAACCGAAGCGCCTTTGGTTGTTAGTGGCACAGGCTGGATTGTGGAGTTTTTATTGAGTTGGTTTTGCTCCTCTCGAGCTTTTTCTGCCTCTGCCTTTTCCTGTTCTGCGCGTTGTTTCGCTGCTTTCTCCTGCTCTTCTCGCTTTTGCGCAGCCTCCTCAGCGGCAGCTTTAACTCTGGCAGCCTCTTCCGCTTCAGCTTTAGCTTTTTCTGCTCCTCGAGCTTCAGCTTCTGCAAGTTGACGTTTCCGCTCTTCGAATTGTTCCGTCTGCTTTTTGAGCATATGCTCAATTTCTGCAATTGTGTCGCGATTGTATTTAAGCCAACGCTTATTCGTAAAACGAACCAACAATAAGCCAGATTTTGTCGAAAGGCCAAAGCTCATCAAGCCATTTTGTCGCTCTAAAAAATCTGTATAAGCCTGGTAGTCTATTGTTTCATCATCTTTTTGCAGCTTTGTAGCCCCATCAAGCTCAATAGCTAATGCCCACCCTTTTTGAGCATTTTTGATCAAAAAGTCAATTTCACGACCTTTTCCTTCAAAATCTGTAAAGGGATATTGAGAACTAACGTCATTAGGCGTCAAACCATCAACTTGGGTTAAAACATCACGAACGAATCTTTCCTCAAAATTCGCTGGATGTTCAAGTCGTTCACGATTACGAGCAATCCAATCACTCCATTCTTTTGTAATCGACTTTAGTTGATAAGCGGTATTGGGCATAACGAATCAAAACAAAATAAAACCAAGCACTCGATTTAATGATTTTACAGGCTTATCTCTCCAATATAAGTCCTGATTATGATTAGGCCCGTAATGGTTTTTACCCAACACCGAACCGTACGACGTCGTAGCGGGCCTCAATACCGCCTTCCTATTCAAGCTCACCGCTAAATGGACTTTCTTCTGATCGGAGAATAATCCACCTTATACCATGTGTATCAAGGATAGCATCGAAAATGGGAGATCAAACGACCTCCCATTTTTTATCGACAACTGCCATGCGTTTTAAAATTGGTATCGCACACCCACATCCCAGGTTAGGGATTTGTCGACTATGCCTTTGAACTGCATACCGAGTCCTGCATGAACTAACCAGTGCTGTCCTAAGTTTTTAGTAAAGCCGACATCCGTCGCAAACCAATGACGGTGATCATGATGAATCAAGCGCAAATCAGGCTCAAGTGCATATTCATGCCCCTTGGCATTACTGAGCTTAATGCCATATTTACCCAACAACTCCTGATTAAAATTCACGCGCCAATAAGCATTCCCGGTCCATTGATCATTGGCATTGCGCCATTCGTGCTCAACCGCCAAACCCAATCGAGCGACGATACTCATGGATGGTGCACTTTGGCCATTCCAAAAATTGGCCGTACCATCCTCTAAGTCCTCACGCAGGCTGTAGCGTTGAGCTCCCATATAAGCAAACGAAAGTTGTGCCTGAGGCTCAAGATAGTCATGCTGATGCCATTCCCAACGTTTCCCGGCTTCAACACTAGCGTTAATCAGCAAGGGTTTATTGAGCGGCGTTTGTTCCAACATTCGGTACTGCAAACCGGTAATGTCGTCGATCTTAATCATCGAGCCCTGAGTGCCCATTTTGGCGAAGCGCCCCACAAGATCGACATACCATTGGTTATCACCCACCACACTGGCGTAGAGCCCGAGCCCAGTCAACTTATTATTGGTGTTTAAACGATCATCCTCATAACGGACCTTTCCGGCGGATAACGAGAACCCGAACACCGTTTTGCGATCATTCGTTCGCCAAGAGCGATCCACCCCCAACTCTACCGAGCGCCATTGCGTCTTAAAAGCAAAGGGACCAGAAAGACTGGACTTATTCGATTTAACCCTTGTCCAAACGCCTGTCTTTTTGTCGTTTTTAGAGAAATAACGCAAATCCCCTAATCGTTGATAGACCGTGTCATTGAGACCCTGCAAAATCAAGAAATTTGCTTTAGCTTGGGCCATCGTTGTTTTAACTAAATCGGTCGGATTGGTTTCGGGATCTAGTTGTTCAGGTTGAGAGCCCTCCCAGACGATGGGATAGCGAGCTTTGATCTTTTCTAGTACCTCTGTGAAATCCCTAGATACAGGCGACCCAAGCATCTTATCGGTTAACGGATTTTCGCCTTTGATATAACGTTTAGGCACTAATTGATAACGATAGTTGTAGAGCGCATCAATGGTATACGCCTTCGGAAATACGACTCTTTCCCCTTGGGCATTTAAAGCCGTTAAAGCCTTGAATAACTCATTAAATTGCGCATCGGTATATTGAACCTTCACATCGTCAGACGCGTCAGCAATTTCACTCCCCTGAAATGCCACGGGAACGACAAACCCTTGATAGTAATCTCGAGTGCCTCGGATCGGATTAATTGCGACATTAAAATCCCCTTTAACCTGAGTCAGCAACACCAAAGCAACGGGTAAGGCCTGTATTTTCGGCTTAGATTTATTATAAAGATCAACATCAATTGGGGGCTTCCCATCGTAAGGCAACTCCAATACACCACTACCCGTTAGACTAGTCATGCGCGCTATAAAAGGATATACCTTGAGATCACCATGAAAATCAGGAGAAATCTCAAAAATCCCTTGATGAAGGGTTGCCTCTGGAACATGTTGAACGAAGGTCGCTGGATATTCCAGCACTAGTTTTGCTTTATCTTCAACCTTTAAATGGCCATATGAAGGCAAATAGACATAGTCCGAGTCTTCTCGGAGAGCAAACTGTAGATGAGCTTTGGTATTTTGATTACGAACGTCGATATTAAAATCTTCTTGGCCCAGACGTTTTTCGTGTTCGATTCTCAAATTGACTTTAGATTCAGGATGATCCACAACCAGGCGCAAGGACGTTTTAGGACCACTTAGATTAACGGTAATAGGACGACCTGGCCAAAACCTATCGCTATTAGAAATATCTAAAACATTTCCTCCGTCGGGATTGATCTCAATCTTTGAATTAACGAGTAAAATCACATTCCCCTTAAGCCTGATCCGTTTATTCACGCCTTTCATTAAAAAATCAGAGGTATTCAGCTTGAGCCTACCAAAGTTCATATCGAAATTAGCTCGAGTTTCAATATGCGCATCACCGGCAGCAATACCATCTAATAGTTCGGTATTAGACAATTTCTCATAGGCACTAGGAGACCAAGTCAAATCATCGTAATAAATTTGACGGTTATTAATGTTCAGATCTCGATTAAAAATTACATTGGCAATGTAGTCTTTCGGGAAAGGTTTGAATCGACCATACGCCTCAAAACCTCCAATGTTAATAGCTTTACCAAAGTTGGCCCTCGTTCCCCCTTTTATGGTTACAGGCGCATTAAATGTGACTGAACTCCAAATATCGATCGCAGGCGGACTCTTGATCGCGGTATTTGGCTTTGGATACGAGGCTAAATACAACGTTTCACCGTCACCACTCTCAGGATTAATCGTTACGGGGGTCAGATCCTGATTATAAATAGTCAGAATACTGAAGTTAGGAAAGTCCTCATTTCGCTCGCGAGAGTCATTTCCATAAATGCCTGAGAACGCCATATCTTTGTCAACAAGATACTTCTTAAACAAGCCACTCTCATAATTTTTAGCGACCTTAATTAATTGATCGTAATTATTAACATCATCGAGTGGACTCGCCTGAGATAGTAACGGAGTCAGAAATAAAGCAACGAAAAGCGGTTTGAACGTATATTTAGACATAAAATACCAAGAATAAAAGGTATAAATATTCTAATAATCAAACCGACAATAATTAATAATCAAAATATAACAGGCTGCATTTTCTAAACAAAATCTACAACCAAAATACCAACCCTTTAAACCAAGAAACATTCATACCACAAACCTTCAAAACCCCTCAATAGCAATCGTTCTCAAATTAAACAAACAATCCCAACCAATAACTCAAACAAACATCAAAATAATATCAAAGGGTAATCACCAACAACGAAACTTCGACACTTAGCGCGAAAATATATAAAAACTATACCTCTGATAACCTTTTTCACCCTTCAAAAGCAAAAAAGGAGACCGTGACGATCTCCTCTTGAGCACTAGTTTGACGCCTTGGAATACCAAGCGGGTTTATGTCCGGTTAGCCGTCCTCCCTTCTGAGCAAATGTGAATCGACATCCTGTTTCCTCAAAAATGGCATCAAAAACGGCTTTGTTCGACCACTTCCCAGGAACCCAAAGGGCGCCCCCACTGGCTCGTTTGTCGATATAGTCCATCTTAGCTTTGGCAAGATGAGCAAAAATAATCTCATCCACTGACGAAATCGGTTCTTCATCGAGCTCATCAAAAAGGGTCAACTTAGCCGAGACAGTCTTCTTGGCTGGGGTCGCTTTAGAGGCTTTAGTCACACGCTTTGCGGGTGTTTTTGCCTTAGGCTTTTCAGCAACTTTCGACGCCTCTTCACGCACTAGTTGAGGTTCAACCGCTTCCTCTTCGGCCAAAGGAGCCTCATTAACCGTCTTCAACACAGGCACTTCATCAAGCACTTCAATCGGCACTTCAACCGCCGTTTCAAGAACGTTTTCTGAACATTCATTGGCTTCTGTTTTAAGGGATTCCGAAGGCACAGAATTGGGTGCCTGTGTTTTTTCTGGCTCTTGGGCACTGGAATTAACCGCAACTGCCTCTGTCAACGTTACGCCTTCCGAGGCTGAACCATCCGCATTTACCGTCAAGAACGTCTGGCGCACACGGGCTAACAGATCATTCGTTTCGGGAGCACGCTCCGTTTTCACACTAGGCTTAATGCCCAAGGCCTCTAACTCTTTGTAGACCATCGCCATTGCACCTTCTGGATCTCGGTAATAATCCGCGCCCGAAATACGTACAAAACGCCAGCCCACACGTTCCAACATGGATTGACGCTCCATATCTCGCAAAATCGTAGCTGTTCCCGAGTGATAGGCCACACCATCGCACTCTAAAGCGACCGCTTTATCGTGATCTCGAACCACAAAGTCCAATCGGAAGCCCCCAACCGCATGCTGTTGCTCAATGTCATACCCTTTGATTTTTAAGGCGGTCCCCACTTCAATTTCAAAGGGCGAATCCGCTGCTGGCGTCACGGACTTTTGCGCGTCCGTCTTTTCAGCACACATCTTCACCCACTCAAAAAGACGGCGACGAAGATCATCAGACTTGAGTTGGTTTTCCCAATCAAACGAGTGAATCAACCAAAGCTGATCACGAGCTCGACTCACCGCCACATTAAAACGTTTTTCATAGGTTTTGTTTTCGGTATCGCGCAACTTGCTGAGCGGCTCACCCGGCGCCTTGGGGACGTCCATCAAGCACATCAAAATCACATCACGTTCATCCCCTTGGAATTCCGCGGAGGTGCCAAACGTAATCTGACGTTCTGTGATTTCTGTTTCGGAGAAAGCGTTCAAAATCATGGTTTGAAACTTACGCTCCGCACTACTATCGAGTGCCGTGCTTTTCATCACAATAATCCCAAACGTTTTTCCTGCGTACTCCGGCTGATCAATCATGGCGCGAATCAACCGAATAGCTGCAGTGGCCTCCTCTTCGATGAATCCACTTTGTCCAGGTTCTGCGTTGACACGCCAAAGCGCCCAAGGCGGCGTCAAAATCGTGGATGAGGAATCACGCAAGGGCTTCATTTGCCCGTCATAAAAAGTCTTATTGCACCAGCCAATAATGTCAGGCACACAACGGAAATGCTCCGTCAACATGACACGAGGGCAGCCACTTTGGCTAAAGAAATCATAAAGGGATACGTCCGGATCCAAATAGATGGATGGATTCTTCACTTTGTCCTTAATGAAGCGGGCCACAAGCTTATCGTAACCATCGAGTTTTCGACCCACCGTCGTTGGGGTCACCTGCTTATCGTCCCCACTCACAATGACCTTATCGGCCCAAAACAATAACGGCAGGGCGGTTAAACTCGCCTGACTCGCCTCATCAATGATCAAAACATCAAAATGGGTCTTGGCATCAAACTTTTGCACAGCCTCCGCAATGGGCATGACCCACACGGGAATCGCCTTCTGTGTAGCGTTGAGCAGCGTATTGGCCAACATTTGAAACTTCAAAGCATTTCGTCCCTTACGTTGGCCCTTTTTCAATGCCACCGCTAACTGCGTTAACTGCCCCATGAGTTCAGGCTCACCAGAAACGCGTTCAAAAACGGCATACCAAGCCTTGGCTGCCGCTAACGAAATCGTCAAATCCCGCTGCTTCTTCGCAGCTTGCTTTTCATCGGCCTGAAGGGATTCGAGTGTATTCTC
>CAMYAA010000050.1 GCA_947253615.1 uncultured Sutterellaceae bacterium | reverse complement strand
GGCAGCCAAAGGGCTTCATCATCGTTTTAGTGCGATTTTCATTGCGCCCGAGAACGTCGATCTTCCGCTCTCCATTGACTATATTTCTGTAGAAACCTATTTACGCTTTTTCATTCCTGCTCGGATTCCTGCCGCGCAGTGTCTTTATTTGGATGCCGATCTTTTGATCAATGGTGATATCGCGCCCTTATTAAGAACGGCGCTCAAGGACGCGTATTTAGGGGGTGTGAAGGACGAGTGGATGAGCACTGATCCTGAAGCGAGTGCGTATATTGCCTCGTTAGGGAACCCGAGCTTGATGGCGCTTTATGTGAACGCGGGGGTGTTACTCTTTAATAGTGAACGCATGCGAGCGTTAAAGCTCGAAGGCTCGCTTTTTGAGGCCGTCACGAGCCAGGCGTTGAAGTATCAAGATCAAGATGCGTTAAATCTCGTGTGTGCGGGACACGTTCGTGCGTTACCTGAGCGCTTTAATTGGGCGACTTATAACATGAAGCATGCTTCGCCTCTCAAGCAAAGGTGGTTACGCCGTTTTCCTCCCTGCGTGCTTCACTTCACGGGGCCTGATAAGCCCTGGAATACCGCTTATCATGAGTTTAGAGCGCAGTATTGTGAGAGCGTAAACCGACTCTGTGCGGTGTTGGGCGAGGCGTTGCCTCAAGGCTTTCGTTCTCAGTTGCTCTGCGCCTAAGGGCAAAAAAAAGGGATGCACAGGCATCCCTTTTGGCTTAATGTCGAGCTTATTCGTCGAAATTCGGCGTTTCGACCCCTAAGACCTTATGGAGTTTAGGCGAGGTGGTCGTGTACTGTAAGTACGTCTTCTTGTCCGGATAGACATATTCCGAGGCCGCGAACGCGGCTAACGCGCATTCATGGAAGCCCGAGAGAATGAGCTTTTTCTTGCCCGGGTACGTATTGATGTCCCCGACGGCAAAGAGGCCAGGAATGCTCGATTCGAAGCGCGCCGTGTCAACGACGATTTGCTTACGTTCTAAGTTGAGCCCCCAGTTTTCGATCGGCCCTAATTTGGGTTGTAACCCAAAGAACACTAACAAATGATCAAGCGGGATACGGCGGGTGATCCCGTCGGCCCCCGAGACGCTCACTTCGGTGAGTTGATCGTTTTCTTCAGTAAAGCCCGTGACTTGACCGACTTCAAACTGCATTTGCCAATCTTCGCAGAGCGCCTTCATCTTATCGACCGACGCTGTTGCGGCGCGGAAGCCATCACGACGGTGAATTAACACGACGGATTCGGCCTTACCCACGAGGTTGAGTGTCCAGTCAAGGGCGGAGTCCCCACCCCCTAAGATGACGACATTTTTCCCTTCGAAAATGGAGGGGTCTTTGCAGCTGTAATGGAGTTGCTTGCCTTCGAACTTGTCGATGCCTTTGACCTTTAACGGACGAGGCTGGAAGGAGCCGACCCCTGCGGCCACGATGACCACGTTAGCTAAAAAGCGCGTGCCTTTGCTCGTTTCAACATAAAAACGCCCGTCGTCTTGTTTTTCAACACGCGTGACTTCCTGCCCCAAGTGGAATTGGGGATTGAACGGGTGAATTTGCTTGAGAAGATTTTCCGTTAATTCGTACGAAGTGCACACCGGGACGGCGGGAATGTCGTAGATCGGCTTGGTGGGATAGAGTTCCATGCATTGACCACCGACGTTACGTAAGGAGTCGATGACATGGGCTTTAATATCTAACAATCCGAGTTCGAAGACTTGGAAAAGACCCACGGGGCCAGCGCCAACGATGACCGCTTGGGTTTCAATGATGTCGGTGCTCGGTTGAGCAATGTTCAGATAATCTTCAATCGCCATGGTGTTTATTACTTCGTCTTTTATCAGCGTCAAGGAGCACTCGGGGCTTACGCTCACACCGAGGGGCCTCAAATCGGAGCCCATTCCTTGAGTCTGAAGGTAAAAATCAAAAGGGAGAAAGGCACGATCTTTTTCAAGACGCGCCTTCTTGTGTGCTGTATTTTCGCACGTGTGACAGTTTTGTGCCTACTTCAAAGGCATGAAGTTTTATTTTTTTGATTTTTCGTTTTTCAAACTCGCGCGAACTTCGCGCAAGCGTGCATCGATGTTACTCATCGTGTAAAAGTCTGCATCGGCCTGGCGTTGGGCCATTTCGTACTGATAGGCCGCGGCTTCTTTTTCGCCTTTCATTTCCAAAAGCACCCCAGTGTGAAGGAATTGTTGAGAGCGTTTACCGAGGCGTTCGTAAGTTCGAGCGAGCCACTGATGGTACTCGGGGGAATCCGTCCCAAACGCATCATTGTGTTGGGTGAGTTGGATGACCTTACTGTATTGTTCCGTAGCGAAGAGCATATCGAGCACGTTGTTGACCATCATGACCGAGAGCGGATAGCGTTCCATGCCTTTTTGGGCCGCTTTGATCGCGGCGGTTTGGGCTTCTCGGGTTTTGGCCAAGCTAAATTGGGCTCGGGTGAGGTTACGCGTGAGGATGTCACTCGCGCCCGCGCTCATGGATCGCTCAGCCCAACGAAGCGCTTCTTGGGGTTGATTTAAGTACGCACTCACCACGGAGAGGCCGTACGCGATAATGGGTTTTTCTTGGTTTCCGGCTTTGTCGTATCGCGCTAACCAGGCCGATTTGAGACGTTCCCATTGTGCGATGGTTGTTTCCTGTAAGACTTGGGCTCGAAATTGAATCAATTTAAAGGCGAGCGAATTACTGACCATTCGCGTGGGCATTTGGCGTAAGCGATTATCCATGTCCGCAATACGCTCGGAGGTGAGCGGGTGCGTGGATAAATAGCTTGGCGCGACCATTTGGGTAAATCGGTCGTTATTTTCTAAACGGCGGAAAAAGTTTCGAAGGCCCGAGGGAGCAAATCCCGACTTATAGAGGGTTTGTAACCCGACACGATCGGCCTCACGTTCGGCCGATTGGGAATAGTTGAGTTGGCGCTGAATGAGGGCGGCCTGGCCCCCGAGGGCAATGGCGCTCGCTAAGTCACCGCCGGAGTTTCCCCCTGCGCGGGCGGCAAGAATCGCCAAGAGAATGGAGCCGATGGTAATGGGCAGATTGGCGCGTTGTTGATCGATCATGCGCGCAATATGGCGTTGAGAGACGTGGCCAATTTCGTGGCCCATGACCCCCGCGAGCTCACTTTCGTTTTGTGCGTTGACGATGGTCCCCGTATTCACGCCGATAAAACCGCCTGGCATAGCAAAGGCATTCAAGCTCGGTTCGCGCATCGGAAAGAAGAAAAAGCGATAGGTGTAACTCTGGGCGTTACTCACGAGTTTAAAGCCGAGGTGATTGAGGTACTCGGAGATTTCGGGATCGGTCATATAACGAGGGTCTTTACGCACCTCCATCATGATTTCTTGCCCGAGCTCGTACTCATCGTTGGGGGACAAGTCGCTCCCCGCGACGGTTCCTAAACTCGGTAAGTTTAAGTCCAGGGGCGTGGGCTTATAGGCTGAGCCCGTGCTCTCTAGGGGACTGGCCATGGAGGGGACCGGGAACTCGAGTAAAAAAGCGCTCAATAAGGCAAAGGTTATCAGGCGAGGCGAACGTAAAGTCATCAGCATCCTCAAAAAGAGAAGAAGGTCACTTCGTTATAATGGTTTCACTATACGGCATTCCTGAGAAAGAACGCACGCATTTTGTATCAAGGCACTTCAGCGGTGTTAGGGATGGCGTTGATAACGATAAACAAGGATAGAACAACATGAGTGAATTAACGCACTTCAACGAAAGTGGTGAAGCCCATATGGTGGACGTCGGCGAGAAGGCTGTGACGCAACGCGTCGCTGTCGCGACGGGCAAAATTACGATGCAACCGTCGACCTTTGCGTTAGTGAAGTCGGGGACGGCCAAAAAAGGGGACGTGATCGGGATTGCTCGCATTGCGGCGATTATGGCGAGTAAGCGTACCTCGGACTTGATTCCTCTGTGTCACCCGATTGCGTTAACGCGTGTGCGTGTGGACTTTACGCTCGATGAGGCCACGAGTTCCATTACCTGTCAGGCTCAGGCGCAGTGCGCGGGGCAGACCGGGGTTGAAATGGAAGCATTGACCGCAGTTCAAGTGGGGCTGTTGACGATTTACGATATGTGTAAGGCGGTGGATCGCTTTATGGTGATGACCGATATTCAGCTCGTGGAAAAGCTCGGTGGCAAGTCAGGTCATTGGATCAATGAGTCGCTAAAAGCCAAGTAGGGCGTACCCTTTGCCCCATAAACAAAAACCTCGAAGTCGATACGAAATGCGCTTCGAGTTTTTTTTACTTTGAAAGGGAGGCCTAGACCGGCGGCAACAACCCTAAGCAACGCGCTTCATACACACATTCCCCACGGGAGTGTACTTGCAATTTGCGATAAATCTTTTTGATGTGGGCCGTGACGGTATGGGGCGAAATCGAGAGGACATCCCCGATGTCCACGAAGGAAATGCCCTTGGCTAACAAATTCAAAATTTCGAGTTCGCGGCGGGATAAACGTTGCACTTCCGAGTTCGCTTCTTGTTGACGAACGGGTTCTTTGGCCATGGAATGAAGGGCACGAATCACAAAACGAGCCACGATCGGCGAGACGGGCGAACCACCCCCGTGCACGAGACGCACGGAATTGGCCAAGTCCTCATTGGAGGAACGAAGAATGTAGCCCAACACCCCAGAGTTCACCGCACGGATAACGTGGGCTTCATCGGCCACTAAGGTGTAGCAAATGATATTGAGATTGGGGTGACGGTGCGAGAGCGTCGCCAATAAAGGGAAAGCGTCGCAATGATTGAGCGTGACGTCCGAAATCAGCACATCGACGTCTTTGGTTTGAAATAACTCCATCAAGATCGCTTCCGAGTTCGCCGTCCCGACAACACAAAGATCCGGTTGCACATTGAGTTGGTTACTCATGCGTTGAGCTTCTTTTTGACTATCAGAGGCAATCACAACTCGAATGAGCTGCTTTCGATCAAGAGCGTTTTTCATTTTTTATTGTCCGAATTTTTCTTTTCAACTAATCAGCACTATTTGCCCATAAGGGCGCTTTAGGACGGGATTCATCCCATATATGCGTTATACCGTATTTTGGGTATTATAGACATTAAACCTGTTGTCGGTTCACTCAGGGCATGATCTTTTTTTTAGGGATGCAAAAAGGCGCCTTCAAGAGAGGCGCCTATATTAGCCTAAACTGAGCCAAAAGGGGAGTTAGGCTTGGCGAATAATCAATAAGGGCACATTGCCTTGGGCGGCAATACGCGTGGCGGTGGAGCCCATGATAGCGGCCTTAAAGCGACCGTAACCGTGGGAGCCCATCACGACGACGTTTAATTTCTTTTTCTTCGCGAAGGCGGCGATTTCGTCCCCGGCGTTACCCACCAAGCAGACTTCCTTGGGTTTGATCGCGGCTTTGGCGAACAAGGGGCGCAAGGGTTCGACGGCTTCTTCGAACTCTTCTTTTTGGAGTTCAAGCACTTCTTCTTCGCTCAACGCTGGGAGGGCCATCCCGGCCATATCGGGCATCACAGCGCCTGCGTAGTCGCTCACGACGTTGATGAGGTAGAACTGAGCCCCCGTACCAAAAAGCGAGATGTGCTTTAAGGCGTATTTGACGGCGGCTTTCCCGTACTTGGAGGCGTCAACCGCAATCCCGACGCGCATCGCGTCGCCTTCGTTTGTCGGCTTGTCACGCAAGATCATGACCGGGCATTTGCTCTTGGCTAACACGCCATTGGAGACGGAGCCAAAGAAGAGTCCTTTCAAGGTGTTTTGGCCACGCGAGCCCATGACGATCAAGTCGGCGTTGATTTTTTGGGCTTCTTCGGTGATGGCGTCCGAAGGATCCCCCACTAAAAAGGCCTCGTTCGCATGGAAATCGACTTTGGCCAATTTTTCACGCACGGGCTGAAACACTTTTTCCGCTTCATCTTCGTAATAGCGTTGAAGAGAGTCCTGACCTACTAAGCGGCAAGCTCGTGTGGGTAGTGGCAATTGGACATTAAGAATTTCAATCTCTGGGTTACTGCCAAGAAGGGTGGTACGACTTGCAATAAAATCCACCGCATTTTCACTGATTTCGTTGCCATCAATAGGTACGAGAATGCGCATAAAGCCTCCAGGTCTGGGTCGGATAAGTCGCTTACTACTCATTCTGAATAAGTCATTGGAGCGAGTAAGCGGTTTTTTTGGCTAGGTTTTTCCCCAAACGGGAAGAAACCTGATTAAATAGGTTCACTTTCATTTTAGCGAGATTGTGATCCTTTGGCGGCGTTTTGTGCAAATTGTGATGCGCCCCAAGTATTACGTGGATTTTTTTTCAAGGATAAGAACAAATGGCACGAACCACAGATCCTCGTCGTTTAGGAGGGATTGGTCGACTCTATGGGGAACAAGGCGCTCAAGCCTTGCGAGATGCGCATGTTGTCGTTGTCGGCATGGGCGGCGTGGGCAGCTGGGCTGTTGAAGCGTTGGCGCGCACCGGGGTTGGACGTTTGACCCTGATTGACGGGGATACCGTTGCGGTTTCCAATACGAATCGTCAGCTCCATGCGCTCGACGGGAACTATGACAAAAACAAAGTCGATGCGATGAAAGAGCGCATTGCGTTAATTAACCCTGATTGCGAGGTGACGGCCGTCACAGCCTTTGTTAATGCTGAGAATGTGGCTGTCTCTTATACACATCTCCGAGCCCACGAGACCGTACTAGATCTCGT
>CAMYAA010000049.1 GCA_947253615.1 uncultured Sutterellaceae bacterium | reverse complement strand
CTTCTTCATATTATTGTTCGCCAAAATCGTTAATCCTAAAAAAAGGGATGTTGTGAGAGTTATATGGGGGCGGGACTTTCGTTTTTCAAGTCCCCTCGCTCCCTATGCGTCTCAGCCTGTTTAGGACTTGAAGGTCAACTCCACAGGGCGCTTACCATCCACCGTATCTTTCGTAATCGTGGCCTTAACCACATTACCATGCGTCGGAATATCAAACATGGCATCTAATAAAACGTTTTCCACGATCGAGCGAAGGCCACGAGCCCCCGTCTTACGTTCAATGGCCTTATGAGCAATGGCCTGTAAAGCCTCCGGCGTGAATTCCAATTCCACGTCTTCCATGCCCATTAACGTCTGATATTGCTTAACAATGGCGTTTTTCGGTTCGGTCAGAATCTTCACTAAGGCTTCTTCGTCGAGTTCAGCCAAACTCGCGATCACGGGTAAGCGACCCACGAGTTCAGGAATTAACCCAAACTTCACCAAGTCCCCGGCCTCAATTTGCTGATAAACCTCAGTCAAGCTCTTGTGTTCGTCCTTACTAAAGACCTTACCACCAAAGCCCATTTCACCCTTTTCCGTACGGCGAGCGACGATCTTATTGATCCCGTCAAACGCACCACCACAGATAAAGAGAATCTGAGAGGTGTCCACCGACATCATGGCCTTACCCGGGTTCTTGCGACCGCCCTGCACGGGCATATTGGCCACCGTCCCTTCAACGAGCTTTAAGAGAGCCTGTTGCACCCCTTCGCCCGAGACGTCACGGGTAATCGACGCGTTTTCACTCTTACGAGCGATCTTATCAACTTCGTCCAAATAGATAATGCCGTGCTGCGCACGTTCAATATCGCCGTCGGCGGCTTGCACAAGCTTGGAGACAATGTTTTCCACGTCTTCACCGACGTAGCCCGCTTCCGTTAACGTCGTCGCGTCAGAGATGGCAAACGGCACATCAAGCACACGAGCCAACGTTTGGGCCAACAAGGTCTTACCCGAGCCCGTCGGACCGATTAAAAGGATATTGGACTTTTGTAATTCGACATCACTGTCAGTGTTTTTCAAATTACGCAAACGCTTGTAGTGGTTATAAACCGCCACGGCAAGCGTACGCTTAGCGCGATCTTGACCGACCACGTATTTATTCAAATGGTCGTACAAGTCCTTGGGCTTAGGTAAGGGCTTTTCCACCGCTTCTTCAGCCGGAGCCCCGTCCGTCGGGGCCTTTTTGGCGCCATCGGCCCCGAGCTCGTCGCCCATTTCACGAATGCAACGACCGCACACGAGTTCGCCGTTTAAACCACCAAATAATTCATCGCAATCTTTTTCATCACGACCACAAAATGAACACTTACGCATATTTCTTTCTTAAATTCAAACTCAACTAACCTCAAGGGGAAAGACACCTTTCCCCTCGGTGGAACGCTTCCCTTGCGAATCGTCGCATCCGTGCGCTTTCTAAGTCAGCGCAAGGCGCGTTAGATTACAGCGACTTTTCTAACTCTTCACGGGAGGTGAAGATCTTGTCGATTAAACCGTACTCAAGAGCTTCTTGAGCCGTTAACCAATGATCGCGTTCCGTATCTTCAGCGATTTGTTCCAAGGTCTTACCCGTGTTTTTCGCCAAGATCGTATTTAATTGCTTCTTCGTACGGAGAATTTCACGCGCCATGATTTCGATTTCCGTCGCCTGACCCTTCGTACCACCCAAAGGCTGGTGAATCATCACGCGGGAGTTCGGTAACGCAAAGCGCTTACCCTTTTCGCCCGAGCTTAACAAGAACGCGCCCATGGACGCGGCTAAGCCCACGCAAATCGTATTGACCTTCGGACGAATGAAATTCATCGTGTCATAAATCCCCATCCCAGCCGTGACGGAACCGCCCGGGCTATTGATGTAGAGATAGATATCCTTATCGGGATTTTCACTTTCTAAGAAAAGTAACTGGCCAATGATAGAGCTCGCGGACTGATCGTTGACTTCCCCTGTTAAAAAGATAATTCGATCGCGCAACAAACGGCTATATAAATCGTAACTGCGTTCACCACGCCCCGTATCCTCAATCACATAAGGGATCAAACTCATAATATTTCTACTCCTGAGGAGCGACTAACCCCATAGGGTCCCGTCGTCAACCTTTAAAACTTGATGATTTTTTCCATCAAACGTTATTCAATATTGCCAGACTTTAGGGCTCGCCAAGTCATCATTTGGCCGATTTTTTGCTACTCCCTATGAGCTAAGGCGTATCAAAAAAACAAAAGGAGGTCACCGACATGGTTGATCCTCCTTTCGTTTGAGCGACAAGCACGCTATATCGAGGGAGAGATGATTCTCTCCCTTCATTCATTCTGTTTCAGAAATGAATTAGAGCTGACCGGTCATCAACTTTTCAAAGTCAAGCGTTTCTTCTTCGGTCTTAGCCTTAGAGAGAATCCACTTGGAAACGTTGGTTTCCGTCGCTTGAGCGCGCAAGCTGCTCACACGTTCAGGATTGTTCATGATGTAGTCGATGACTTCAGCAGGATTTTCGTAGGAAGCAGCGATCTTTTCAGCCATTTCCTTAACCTGTTCGTCCGAACCCTGGATTTGTTCCTTGCGGATCAAAGCGTCAACGAAGAGGCCTAAGCGAACGCGCTTGGTGGCTTCTTCAGCGAAGTGGGAAGGATCTAACGGGGGCATCTTCTTAACGTTGATACCACGAGCAGCCAAGTCATTCATCATCTGCTGGCTTAAGACTTCAGCTTCGCGCATGACTAAAGCGGTCGGAACAGCGAAGGTGCAAGCAGCGCTAGCAGCTTCCATCGTTTCGCGCTTGGTCATGATGTCGAGGCGAGCCTGAACTTCACGTTCGAGGTTTTCGCGGATTTCAGCGCGCATGGCTTCAACACCACCTTCCACGCCTAAGCTCTTAGCGAATTCGTCGTCGAGTTCAGGGAGTTCAGCTTCTTCGACCTTCAAGAGTTCGACGTCAAAAGCGACTTCCTTGCCATTCAACGGTTCGACACCGTAGTCTTCCGGGAAGGTCAACGGGAAGGTCTTCTTTTCGCCAACCTTCATGCCCTTCACAGCGGCTTCGAATTCGGGGAGCATACGGCCCTGACCGAGTTCAAAGACGTAGCCAGAAGCGGAACCGCCTTGGAATTCTTCACCGTCTTTCTTACCGACGAAGTTGATGGTGACGCGGTCACCGTCTTCAGCAGCGCGTTCAACTTCCTTGAAGGAAGCGCGTTGACGACGCATGACGGAAAGGGTCTTTTCGACTTCCTTGTCGGTCACGGGGCAGACGTACTGCTTCAATTCGGTAGCGGAGAAGTCAGGGAGTTCGACTTCAGGGAAAACTTCGAAAACGGCCTTGAACTTCATGACCTTGTCGTCTTCGCTAGGAATAGAATCGATAGCCGGGTAGCCAGCGACATTGAGCTTCTGTTCTTCAACAGCCTTCTGCCAGGCGTTACCCACGCACTGGTTGAGCGCTTCGTTGAAAGCTTCAGCGCCGTACATGGCACGAACCTTATCAGCAGGAACGTGGCCCTTACGGAAACCAGGGATACGAGCCGTCTTAGCCTTCTGACGAAGGATTTCGGAGACGATCGATTCCGTATCAGCATAGCTCACTTGTAATTCAAGGCTACGTTCGAGCGGATTAACTTCAGCGACTTCTTGAGTCTGGACGTTTTCTTGTTCGGTCATTTTTGTAACTTTATAAATTGGAGTGTTCAAACGCGTAAGCGACTTGCCACTCTATTAATAAACGCTAGTCAGCCCACAGAAGTTCCGCAGAACTCCCTAAGGTATTGCCTAGCACGTAATCGGGACCACGGCTTGGAGTATGCTCCCCTTCGGGAGCAAAGCCAACTTGGTTCAAACTTTGCATTATACCGAAACTTTCACAGTGCCGACCTTCGTTTTACAGTTTCTGCACACGGGGAAAACACGAAGTTGCGACTTTTTTTGTCAATTGTTTGCGAGAGTGCGAGTTGCTCGTATATTATTTTTAGCGATTCCGTCTCTTTCCAAGTGTTTCTTTATTTTTTGGGTTGACTACCAACATGTCTTCGATGCCCCGCCATTTCCTCATCTTAGGGTTAGTAACGTGTCTTTCGGCCTGTACGGGTCTAGAGGGTTTAATGAAGTCCGATACGGATCCCCTCGCCTCGGCGGCTAAACCTGCAGTCGAAGTTGTCAAACCTGAGCCGGTCGATCCGACCGTACTGGCTTATCAAAAGCGTATTAAGCAGACGTCGCGTTTAGCGCATGCGGTTTGTATTGCGCGAACCAATCACCCGTATTTCTCGCATACGCCGTGCTTACCCAACACAATTACGGAGAAAGAGCTTCGTCAACGTCAATTACCGTCAAAGCTTGAACTTCAAGCGGCCAAGCGTGTCTTTAGTGCGCTCAACAATATGAATGAGCAGTTACGCACCTGGATGTTAAATTCGGGGAATGCCGAATTTATGAAGCGTGCGCAAACCTCGGCCTCGTTATTTGTCCCGCAAGCCTCGGCTTTACAAAACGAATTTTTAAAAGGGAAGATGACCTGGGGTGAGTTCAATCGTCGTCGTTTAGCGTTACATACCCAATTGACGGGAGCGAGCGACGGGACGGACGACTCCAACTAAGGGGAGCGCCCCACTTTCAGCAAAAAATCTGTACAATTCAAATCAGTGTGCGGGGGTGGCGAAATTGGTAGACGCACCAGGTTTAGGTCCTGACGCCGTAAATGGCGTGTCGGTTCGAGTCCGATCTCCCGCACCAATTAAAGATTAACGACCCATTGGGCCGTTTTTTTTACCAATTGCTCTACTAACTGAGGTATCTATTTAAGACACAGGTCGCTTACCACCAATCTCATAAACACTAGAGTCATCGAATAAAGATTTGGTATAAAACTCTGCCAAAAATTTTAAAAACCGAGTTCTTTCGGCACTCCCTGAAGGGAATACGAAACGGCCATCCACTATCTCTAATTCATTACCGGTGTCCTGATATTTGTTCGCAATAACGTCCACGCTATAGCGACCAACATACCCCAGAGCAATAGCCTGCGCCACTAGCTTTCTCTGGTTCTGATTAAGACTCCCAATGATGCTTTCTTTTTCTTTATCCTCGAGCTGTGTAAAGCAACCCATCTGCAAAAAAACCATCATTTCATCATGTGTGGCTTCTTTAAGTTCCTGATTCAATGGAAAAATTCTGTTTGCTTGATAGTAACTTTTAAAATAAACCCACTTCCCATCATAAATCATAGTGATCTTATCACCAGCTTGTAATCCAGCATCTCCAGTGAATGAAAAAGCTTTCTTACCTAAAGAAGAGGCAACATGATTGGTCAAACATTTTGCTAATTCTGCACCTGAACTAAACATCCAAAATGAATTTGGATAAATCACTCGCTTTTTTTCTACCAATTGAAATAAAAATCGAGATTGGTTAGTTGAACTGATTTTTACTAGCGCTACCAGTTTGGTTAAATCATCTTGGGGATCAATTACGTCCAAACTAGCGGGACTCTTTGCCTGACTAATAAAATCCCCTGAAATATTAAAAGGTAATCTCGAGATAAACTCGTTAGAGCTCGCATAGGTTATGCAAAAATCCTTAACTTCTAGATCTTCATTTCGAAAATGATAGAACTCATCTTCTTGATTGTCGAACAAACGATTTATATAGTCATCGACCTCGTTGCTAAACACAAATCTTTTGAGAATGTACTCTTTCTCTATTCGCAAAAGCCCAAATAGCATAATCACTCCGACACATGAATAAAAAAGGATTCGTCAAATTGTATAACACACAGGGATTTCTGCGAAGCATTCCACGTTGCACCTTTCTCGCCCTCTACGAGATTTATACACTTAATTCTAGTGATATTTTCCTTTGACATCACAAGATACGTTAACCCTGTAGCATCCGTCACTTCATAAAACTTGTAATGCAAAAGCATAGCTATAGGATTATTCTCTTCAGTTTCCGAGTAAATGCTAATAAAAAAATGGCAGCGATAAGCATGCTTATAGTCCATATTGTCAATTTATCCGACAATAACAGAGGGTACAAGTAAGCTATGAAATAAACCGATACTCCATTCCGACGTTGTACTACGGACACTGGCTGAATAGATATCTTGCGGTGTTCACTCGTCAATTTATTTAACCATATACAGAAAGCAAATACTGCTACAACAGAAACTCCCAAAGCTATAAGAAATCCCATGTACCCATACTGACTAGCTCCCAAAGCCATGAAAAATGGGGCCGTGCCCAGCAAGTTATAAATTAGACGATAACCACTTGAAACCACCGTTTACTCCTCAATTGTCTCTACTCTCTATCATACTTACACACTGCGACTTTAAGCGACATACTCAAATGTTTTACGACAATAACAAAGGCAATTATTTTTAAAAGCAACAAACTACAAAGGACTCATAACAAACAACAGTACCATCTAATACCTACCTTACTTTCAAAGTTTCTGACACCTACCATTGGTAGAATTAAAATAGGATTTAACTGTCACCTTATTGAGCCTCGATTATGAGCACCATTGAGTCGGGGGACTTTTTAGAGTCCATCCAAACCTTAATTCTCAACAACGATCTCAACTCGTCCTACAAGTTGGCGCTTGTGATTGCGATTACCGAAGCCGTTTTAGAGATTAATCCTCTCACACTCACGAGTACGAACATTTTCATACCGTACACCGA
>CAMYAA010000048.1 GCA_947253615.1 uncultured Sutterellaceae bacterium | reverse complement strand
AATGATACGGCGACCACCGAGATCTACACACTGCATATCGTCGGCAGCGTCAGGTTGTATAAGAGACAGCCCCAATGTGAGCAATTAACATGCCCCACCAGGAACGCGGTTGACGGAACAAGCGAGCGACAATACCCCCCTTACCATTTCGAATCTGTTGACGAATCGTTTCGAAGGAGGAGAAGATCACAAACATCGCCATCGAGCAGCCAATGACCACCCAGACACCCATTTCGCCCATCGCAGCTGGAATGACAATCCCAGCAGCCACGGCCAAAATAAAGCTCAACGCTAATTTCTTGGCCAATTCCTTAGGATCAGCATCTTTCCACTTGGCCAAAGGCCCGACCGCCATCAAGAAGACAAGCGGCATCATCAACGGACCAAAGACCGCATCAAAGTACGGTGGCCCCACGGAAATCTTGCCGGCGTTCAACGCATCTAAGAAAAGCGGATAAAGGGTCCCTAAAAGCACCGCCCCCATGGCCACGACGAGAAGCACGTTATTGACTAATAACATGGATTCGCGCGAAATCATGGAGAAGTTGCCACCTAAACCCACCGTCGGCGCACGCCAAGCAAAGAGCAAGAAGCTCAAGCCAATCACGATGATTAAGAAGGCTAAGATGAAGAGACCACGTTGCGGGTCGGTCGCGAAGGCGTGAACCGAGGTGAGCACGCCAGAACGCACCAAGAACGTCCCCAAGAGCGACAAGCTAAAGGTCATAATCGCTAAGAGCACCGTCCAAATGCGGAAGCAACCACGCTTTTCCGTCACGGCTAACGAGTGGATTAAGGCCGTCCCCGTTAACCACGGCATGAAGGAAGAATTTTCGACCGGGTCCCAGAACCACCAGCCGCCCCAACCGAGCTCGTAGTAAGCCCAGTAAGAACCCAAGGCAATCCCTAAGGTTAAAAGCACCCAAGCCGCCGTCGTCCAAGGACGCATCCAACGAGCCCAGGCCGCGTCTAAACGACCCGAAATCAAGGCAGCAATGGCAAAGGCAAACGGGACCGAGAAGCCCACATAGCCTAAATACAATAACGGCGGATGGAACACCATCCCCGGGTCTTGAAGTAACGGATTTAAGTCAGCCCCTTCTTGCGGACTCGGGAAGAGACGTAAGAACGGATTCGACGTTAAAAGCATAAAGGCTAAGAAGCCAAAGCCCACTAAGCCTAAAACACCCACCACGCGGGCCACCGTTTCCGTCGGTAAACGACGGGCGGAGAACGCCACCGCGGCGCCCCACCAACCTAACGTTACCGTCCAGAAGAGAATCGAACCTTCGTGGCTACCCCAGGTCGCTGCAATCTTGTAGTACCAAGGTAAGAGCGAGTTGGAGTTATTGGCAACGTTTAAGACGGTAAAGTCTGACGTATAAAAGCTATAGGCGAGGCACCCTAACGCAATCGTGCCAAATAAGGCATTGGTTGCTGCAGTCGGCTTGGCGACGGCCATCAGGGCACCATTGCCTTTGTATGCCCCCCAAATAGGAAGCACCCCTTGAATGATGCTAAGCACCAAACAGAGGATAAGGGCAAAGTGGCCAATTTCTGGAATCACTTATCGTCTCCTAATCGAGTCCTCTAAAGAAAAAAGCATTTTTTTCTTTAAATGAATCTCACACTGGAAAATTAGATTTGGTTCGTGTTGGGATTCAAACGGAGCACCTCGAACCGTATGCCCGTCCATAGACACGAATTGGGTCACCTCAAGCATGGGGGTCGATCCACACTGAAGAAACCCAAATCGTTCAATTCATTGCTCTAGGGCTGAGCGCCATAAGCCTTGCTCGAGGTGCTCGGATGGCCCGCGGGCATCGGATCACCACGCTTCATCGCTTCAGCATGGGCCTTAGCCACGCCCGCTTTATGCGCTTCTTCTAAGGCGTGCGCAGCCTCAGGCGGCATGTAGTTTTCGTCGTGCTTGGCTAAAACTTCGCTCGCCACAAAGATCCCTTGATCGTTTAACTTTCCTTGCGTCACGACCCCTTGGCCTTCGGCGAACAAGTCAGGCAAGATGCCCTTATAACGAACTGGAACGCTCTTGGCGGTATCCGTCACTTTGAATTCCACCATGACGCCGTCTTCTAAGCGATGAACCGACTTGGGTTCAACCACCCCACCCAATCGGAACGTACGGCCCACCGGGGCTTCGTGCGCCGCGACTTGCGTGGGCGAGAAGAAAAAGACGAGGTTTTCATTAAAGGCATTAATGGCCAAACCGACACCCGCCGCGACAACCACGGCTGCAGCACCAATTAAGAGGCGGATTTTAGTTTTGCTATTCATATTAACGTTGCTCCATAGTCGCTTGCTCGATTCGGGCTTCGCGCATTAAGCGTTGACAAATCGCACGACGACGTGCACGCAAAGAAAAGATTTCAAAAATAATGCCTAAGACAACAAACCCATAGGCACTCCACACGTAGTAGCCATGGCCACCCATGCGGAAAAATTCAACCACGCTATCCCAACTCATAATTTGCCCTCCAAGGCCGCTTTACGCGTCCAATCTTCACGACGTTCACGTTCCAAAATAATCGTACGCATACGACTTAAAACCACACCAGCGCCATAGAGCATGCCGGCGGCGACCATGATCAATAAGGTCGTTAACATGAGCGGGTGCATGTGCGAACCCTTGCTCGTAATCGAAGCGCCTTGGTGTAACGTGTTCCACCAACGAACCGAGAAGTAAATAATCGGCACGTTAATCACGCCCACAATGCTAATCACCGAAGCCGCACGGTCAGCACGACGCTTGTCGTCGATCGCGGCATGTAAGGCGATAAAGCCGAGGTACAAGAAAAAGAGAATTAATTCAGAGGTGAGACGAGCGTCCCAAACCCAATACGTCCCCCAGGTCGGACGACCCCAGTAAGAGCCCGTCACTAAGGCTAAAAATGCCATTAAAGCGCCGGTATTACTCATGGCCTGTGCCCCAATCATGGAGAGCGTCGAGTTACGGATTAAACCGATCAAACTCAACAGCGCCATGAGCACATAGAGCAACATCGAAAGCCAAGCGGCCGAGACGTGCACAAACAAAATACGATAGGAATTGCCCTGGCGCGCATCAATGGGTGCCTGGAAAAAACCCATATATAAGCCAATTAAAAAGAGGATCAACGCACCAATTAAGAAGAAAGGAATCACCTTTCCGGCGGCACGATAAAACTCTTTGGGTTGACAAAGACTCATCGCGAGTTCTCCTGAATGAAGGGGACGATAGCGCTTCTTGAAAATCTCCGAAAACGCTATCTTTTTTGTTTTTTAAAGGGTCAAAGTTAAAGTTTTAACAAGTTATAGCGTCTAATTCTTTCGCTACTCTTATTAGCGCCTTATTGTTCGACGATTCGTAGCGCCGCCGCCACAGCCATCGGAGCTAACGCAATACTCGCGAGGGTTAACCCGCCCACGACCATGAAGTACGCCCCTGGACTTAAAGCCACAGCCACTGCCTGGCTCGCGCCAGAACCGAAAATCAATACCGGAATATAAAGCGGTAACACTAATAAACTCGTTAACACGCCCCCAGAGCGCAGTCCAAGCGTTAACGCGGCCCCCACAGCCCCGATCATGCTCAACACAGGCGTCCCGATAAAGAGCGCACCGACCATCACGGCCGTGTCATAAAGCGGTAAATCAAAGAAAATCCCAAACACCGTCGCAAAGACCGTCATGGGCACCCCGGTTAATAACCAATGGGCAAAGACCTTGGCTAAAACCACCACGCCGAGCGGTTCCGAGGAGATCAACATTTGTTCGAGCGTACCGTCGGCATAGTCTTGCGCAAATAAGCGAGGTAACGAGAGTAAGGCCGCCAATAAAGCCGCCACCCAAACGACCCCTGGCGCAATAGCACGAAGAATGTTCGTTTCGGCGCCCACGCCCAATGGGACGAGCGGCACCACGACGGCAAAGAAAAAGATGATTTGGGCCAAGTCGCTACGGCGACGAAGGCTCAATTTGATATCGCGTTTGAAGATCGTGACGAAAAGTGACCACATAATTTATTCTCCTTTTCGTCCGTTAAGCATGAGCCTCGGCGGCTTCATCGTCGAGGGCTTGCTCGACCTGTGAGCGGCGACGTACCGAGAACGCTTCGGGCGACACGACGAGTTGCTTCACCCCAGGGACGTCTACTTCTTGGTGCGTAACGTAGATCACGACGCCCCCATTTTGAACGTGTTTGGCAATCAATTGGGCCAAACGTTCAACGCCTTTCACGTCAAGGGCTGTAAACGGTTCATCCAACACCCAGAGGGTCGTCTCTTCCGAAATCCACAAGCGTGCCAAGGCGACACGACGACGTTGCCCTTGGGACATTTGACCCACGGGGACATCAATATATTCTTGGAGACCTACCGCCTGAAGGGCTTTAATGCATTCGTCTTCGGTCGTTTTCACGGCCGCGACGCGCGCATTAATCATGAGATTTTCGATCGCGGTTAAATCGTCTTTGACCCCATTGCGGTGGCCAATGTAGCAGAGTTCATGCCAGTAATCTTGCGCCGCTTTCTTGAGCGGTTCACCACGCCAGAAGATTTCCCCTTCGAGAGGACGCATTAACCCAGTAATTAATCGGAGCAACGTGGTTTTACCCGCGCCGTTAGAACCCGCAATACGCACCAAGGTACCCGGCTCAACCGAAAAACTTAAGTTTTTAAATAAGATTCGTTCGCTACGTTCACAAGTAATTGAACGCACTTCTAGTAGCGTATTCGCCATTTGCCTGGCTTCTCCATAGCGTGGGGTTCTTAGAGTTGCGCTAAGTTTAGTGGGATTCCATTAATAGAGTCTTATCTCTAACCTTAAATGACTAGATCTTTTTCATAACGATTCCCCTCGGAGAGAGGACTTATGCACTGTTCGTGTTGTGCATTCTTAGGGCTCTTCCTATCCCGCAAAATAGGGAGTTTTCCTTCGGAAAGGGACGATCGATTTCGCACAAAGGTGATTTTTTTCTAATCGCATTAGGTACAATAGGAACACTTATCACCTTGAGCGTGATTTTTTCAAGCTCGGTGTTGTTTGCCTATCGCGATATTCAGCAAAGGATCAACGTATGACCCAACCTTTAGTTCGACTTCTTGGGGCGAGTGCACTCTTAGGCGCCCTCTTTTTAGCTGGTTGCGCCAGTGTTATTCCGAGTTCCGTCACCAAGACCAATGTGGTCGGGGAAGTTTGGCGTATTGAAAAGACCACGTCAGAAAATGCCCCGGGCTACAAAATGCAAGAGCGCATGATGGACATTGCGATGCGTGATTGCCAATCGCGCAAATTAGTTGCGTTACCGATTCGCTTCTTGAGTGACGATGTCACCGTGGAGAATAAGCCTCAGAAACACGTCACGTTGGAATATCGTTGCGAAGGCGATACGGGCTACATTGCTCCCTATAAGGGCTTGCAATTGTTCTTTAGCACGGATGACGATTCGAAGAAAAAGAAATAATCTCAAGACTGCGTGCTTAGGCTGCACGCCACGTTAACGAAAGAGCGTTATTCCCAAACCAGGGGGACTAACGCTCTTTGTTTTTTTGAAGGGAGTGCGCCCTCTTTTGAACGCACGGTGACTTTTATTAAGCAGCCTTTTGGCTTTCTGTGGGCTCTTCGTCCGCCTTGGGCAACTTCACGACGTTAGGCTTTTTAGGCGGCATATTAAGGGTTGCCATCCAGCACACCAACGAGCCGATCACGACGAGCATCACGCCCTTAGCAAAGCCCCAGGTGAGTGACGCATGAATCCACCACGAGGAGAAAGCGGCCGAAATCACCGGGGTCATATAACTAAAGATCGCTAAGAGCGTCATATTGCCCTTCATCATCCCGTAGTTCCAGCTCGCGTAACCGGTACTCGTAAAGGTGGCACAAAGCAAAATACTCAACCACCCTAAGCCGCCCGTCCAATTAATCTCCGTGACGGGACCCGCGGTAAAGAGGCTTAACCCCACAAACATCATCCAATCCAAAAAGAAGATCATGACGACGGAGTTTTTACCCCCAGCCCACGCACGCGTCATAGAGCTGTAGCCGGCCCAAGTCAGCGCTGCCGCGACGGCCAACCAATAGCTCAACGGATTCTGACGCCAATTATTAATAAATAAGCCCACGTCAAAACCACGGTCGCCCGAGAGCACCATCACAATGCCGATAATGCAAAGCAAAAAGCCGACGGCGACCCACCAACGACCACGCTGACCGTTAAAGAGCATGCCAAAAATGACCGTTAAACACGGCCACATATAGTTAATCATGCCCACTTGAACGGTTTCGATCCCGCCATGACTAAAAGCGAGGGATTGAATAAAGCAAAACGCGCTCGCGACCGCGGCGCCTAAGCCAAAAATTAGATATTTGAGAGGATAGTCCGAAAACTTAGGACGCCCAAACAGGGCTAACAAGCCACAAAAGGCAATCCCATACATGATGGCATAACCCACCGATCGCCCGAACTGTTCAGCAATCGCTCGAGCAAAACCCACGTTGGTTCCCCAACAGATGGGCGCACATAAGCCAATCAAAGTGGCTTTAACGTTTGTTGGTAACACTTTCTTGCACTCAATGGAGGGGATTCTTTTCTGGCAACACGGTCAAAAAAACAACTTCATCATGGGAGCAGTCCCATTCCCCCTTAGGATAACAAAACGGATTGTGCCTAGGGCTGTCTCTTATACACATCTGACGCTGCCGACGATATGCAGTGTGTAGAT
>CAMYAA010000047.1 GCA_947253615.1 uncultured Sutterellaceae bacterium | reverse complement strand
TACACACTGCATATCGTCGGCAGCGTCAGATGTGTATAAGAGACAGCTTTCGATCAAATCGTTCACGCCCGACAAATCTTCCGTAAAGGAATTAATCTGACGCATCGGTAACATCGTTTTGGTCTTACGCGCGTTGATTAAGTCCGGCTCCATGCTCGACTGCCAATGCTTTTCCACTTGGCCAAAGAGCGCCAAAATCGGACTCGTCTTCGGAATCGATAACGGACGCCATAAATCGCCTTCACGCAATTGACGCATTTCTTCGTTTATCAAACGAATTTCATTATCGAATTCCACGTCCGGATATTTGGATTGAGTGAATTGCTCAGCGCGATAGACGTGATAACGAATATTGGCAATGGCTTGCGTTGAGGCGGCACTCGCTTCAAGCTCCCAGTTGAGCCACATCGTATAACCCACCATGGAGGAGATAAAACTCACCCAAATCGCGGTCAAGAGTAATAGGCGAGTCGAGAGTCGCTTAAGACATGTAAACATAGCTTTTCATCACGCTTAAAAAAGCCCTCAGTACTAAGGTTTTCACCATTCCTAAGGGCTCTGTTACTTATAACAAGGTTGGAACCTCTTCCTCTAGGGTCGTCACCACTTTATCAGACTGTTCTGAGGGTGTCGATCCGCCAAGGGCACTACCTGAACTACTCCCCTCGGGGTCAACCCCCTCAAGAGGCAAGCCCGCAATGCTCGACGCTTTCCAGCTCACGCCTAAGGCCTTACCAGCACGGGCACGCGCCGAAATAAACCCTTCAAAGGTCGTCTTCTGGATAAGCATTTCACGATCCTTACCGTTGCGGCTCTGGCCAATCACGCTCAACCCACGAGCGTCTAAACCCGTGGCCGAGAGGATTTGCACTTCAGGGAAGGCACAACGCATCGCAATCGTCCCTAAGCCCCCGCGGTTTAAGACCTTCAATTCGCTAAACGGGAACACCAAAACACGCTGGTTGGAGTTAAGTAACCCAAAGTAGAAGTCCGTCTCACGTTTGATAATGACGTCTAATACACTCGCGCCTTCGTTCAAACGAACGAATTGACGACCGTTGCGAACTGAACTCTTCAAGTCATTGAGTTCACACGCTAAGGCATAACCGTCCGTCGTGACAATGGCGATATCGGTCTTGTCCTGGCTCGGTAAAATCGCCGCAAAGCGCTTACTTTCCTTATCCAAGTCAAAGAAGCTCGAAATCGGTAACCCGTCACCACGGGCGCCTGGTAACGCACTCACTTTCAAGGAGTAGCATCGACCAGTGTCCGTTAAGAAGATCAACTCATCGACCGAGCGACATTCAATCTGACGCTCAAATTGGTCCCCGACCTTAAAGCCCATCGTGGAGCAATCAAAGCCGTGGCCCGTACGCGCACGTAAGTAGCCCTTCTGAGAAATCACCACGGTGATGGGTTCGTCCACTACCTTTTGTTCCGTCACGGCTTGTTCTGCTTCTTGAATCAAGGTGCGACGTTCGTCCCCAAATTGCTTTTGGGCTTCACGAATTTCTTTCACCACCTGACGACGGAAGACCGCGTCCGAACTCAACAAACGTTCTAAGCTTTCACGTTCTTTATTGAGTTCGTTTAATTCACGTTCGAGGGCCAACGCCGCCATACGCGCCAATTGACGTAAGCGGATTTCTAAAATATCTTCGGCCTGACGTTCCGTTAACGCAAACTCGCTCATGAGCTTATTCTTCGGATCATCGTCATTGCGAACAATTTCAATCACACGATCCAAATTGATCAACGCAATCCTGCGCCCATCGAGCACGTGAATACGATCGTTGACCTTTTCCAAACGTGCTTCAGAACGACGACGAACCACTTTAAAGCGGAAATCAATCCACTCTTTCAAAATGCTCAACAAGTTCTTACGCTGCGGCTTACCATCGTTACCCAACATCACCAAATTCATGGAGACATTGGATTCCATCTGGGTCTGGCTCAATAAGGCCTGAACAAATTCTTCACGGTCGATCTTGGAACTCTTAGGTTCAAAAACAAGACGCACCGCGACACTCTTATCGGACTCGTCTCGAACGCGTTCAAGAATCGACAACATGGCACTTTTCGCCTGTTGCTGTTTAGCCGATAAGGCTTTTTTCGGTTTCGTAATCTTCGGATTGGTGATTTCTTCAATGCGTGCCAACACTTTGGCGGTCGACGCTTCGGGTGGCAATTCATCAATCACCAACTGCCATTGACCACGTTGCAATTCTTCAAAGTGATAACGCGCACGAACGCGTAACTTGCCTAAGCCCGTCGCATAGATATCACGAATCACATCACGCGGACTAATGATTTGCGCGCCACACGGAAAGTCCGGGGCGGGTAAAACCTTCATCACGTCATCCAAGGTGGACTCCGGACGATCAATCAAGAGTTCGCACGCGGCCGCGACTTCACTCAAATTGTGCGATGGAATTTCGGTGGCCATCCCCACGGCAATCCCACTCGCGCCATTTAAGAGCACAAACGGTAATTTGGCCGGCAATTCCACGGGTTCCTGGAAGTTCCCGTCATAGTTAGGCGTAAAGTCAACGGCCCCCGAATCCACTTCTTCGAGTAACAAGTCGGCAATGGGCATCAAACGCGCTTCGGTATAACGCATCGCCGCTTGACTGTCGCCATCTCGACTCCCGAAGTTCCCCTGACCTTCAATCAAGGGATAACGTAACGAGAATTCTTGCGCCATACGAACCATGGCGTCATACACAGATTGGTCCCCGTGCGGATGGTATTTACCTAAAACGTCCCCGACCACACGAGCGGACTTCACACGAGAGCTACCCGCTTTTAAGCCCATGCGATCCATGTCGATCAAAATACGACGCTGCACCGGCTTTTGGCCGTCCGAGACCACCGGTAACGCACGAGACTTCACCACCGACATGGCGTATTCAAGATAGGCTCGCGAGGCATAACGCGCCAAGGTAAGCTCACCTTCGTCTTCGACGTTGCCGCCCATCACGTCATTAATAATGCCCGTGGTGCTTAAGTCAGCACTCGCTTCAACAGCTTCGTCTTCGTCGCCAAGCTCCTCGTCCGCTTCACCGTCAGCGTCCGAGTCATCCTCGCTCACGCTCTCGGAGGCGGCGTCCGCTTCCGTCGTCTCCTCCGTCGGGATTAAAACCCCCGCCTTGAGGTCATCACGGATCGCCGTTTCTTCCGCCTCGGCTTCAAGGTCTTCAGCCACCACTTCGGTTAAAGGCTTCACGGCGCCGTCCTTTTGAACGACTTGAAGCGTCGAGGCCTTCTCAGCCTTAGCTGAGTCAGCGGCGCTTTCTTTATCGGTCGTGTTCTCTAAAGGCGTATCGGCATCCAACGTATCAAAGAGAGAGGCACAACCAAAATCCCCTAAGGGGCTAGATTTCTTTTTCGACATACTAATTCTTCACACTCACTCGTTATACGTCAGTTTCAACACGGTCGCCCCAGGCTTCCATCCAGGCATTGCGCCCACCGGCTTCTTTCTTACTCATCAATAAGTTCATCACCGTTTCAGTCGCGATCGTATCCATGTCCCCTAAGGTCACGGGTAACAAACGACGGGTATCAGGATGAAGGGCGGTTTCAGAGAGCTGTTCGGCTTTCATTTCGCCCAAGCCTTTGAATCGAGAAATGGAGATTTTCTCTTCGCTGATCTTGTCTTTCTTTAATTGCTCAATCGTGCGAGCCAATTCACGCTCGTCCAAGCAATAAATACTGCGTTCAGCACGCTTCCCAATCTTCGGAACGTCCACACGATAAAGCGGCGGCATCGCCACAAACACGTGCCCTTCTTCGATCAATTTAGGGAAGTGCTTATAAAAGAGCGTTAAGAGCAAGACCTGAATATGACTCCCGTCCACGTCCGCGTCCGAGAGAATGCAAATCTTGCCGTAACGTAACCCTTTGATATTGGGCTCATCATCCGCCCCATGCGGATCCACGCCAATCGCCACGGCGATATCGTGCACCGTATCAAAGCGGAAAAGCTCGTCGGAATCGACTTCCCACGTGTTCAAAATCTTCCCACGCAAGGGCAAAATCGCTTGGAATTCTTTATCACGCCCTTTCTTGGCTGAACCCCCAGCGGAGTCCCCTTCCACAATGAAGAGTTCATTGCGAGCAATGTCTTCACTTTCGCAGTCGGTGAGCTTCCCAGGGAGCACCGCGACGCTCGAGGATTTACGTTTGGTGTACTTCGAGGATTGACGCTGACGCGCCTGGGCTTGCGTATTAATTAATTCCGCCAGCTTTTTACCCTCTTCCACATGATCATTGAGCCAGAATTCAAATTGACTACGAACGAAGTTACTCACTAACTTCATCGCATCACGGCTCGTTAATTTTTCTTTCGTCTGACCTTGGAATTGCGGATCTAAACTCTTCGTAGAGAGCACAAAGTTCGCACGCGCAAACACGTCTTCACTTAGGACCTTCACGTTTTTGGTTTGAAGGCCATAGGCTTGCATAAACGCCATCATGGCTTGATAGAGCCCATCACGAAGCCCCGACTCATGCGTCCCGCCCTGCGGCGTGGGAATCAAGTTCACATAGCTTTCACGCTCTAAAGAGCCTTCTTCGGTCCAAATCACGACCCAGCTTGCGCCTTCCCCTTCGGAAAAACCTTCGGTATTGGCGTCCGCAAAGCCTTGCGCTTCAAAGGGCTCAATAAACGGATCAGCACTGATTTCACTCAATAAATATTCGCGTAACCCGCCCGTGTATTTCCAGGTCTGTTCGTTACTGGACTTTTCGTTGCGGTAGGTCACTTCGCAGCCCGGCAAAAGCACCGCCTTGGAGCGAAGTAAACGAATCAAACCTTTTTCAGGAATATCGGCCGAGTCAAAATACTTGGGATCAGGCCATACGGTGACGCGCGTCCCCATGCGGCTCTTTGGGAAAGGACTCTTCTTACGGAGGATTTCACCACTTAAGAAGGAATCCACGAAATGAACGGTCGCTTCTTCACCATCGCGCCAAACCGTCACATCGACTTTCGTGGATAACGCATTGGTGACCGAGACCCCAACCCCGTGTAAGCCCCCAGCAAAATCGTAAGGCGAACTGCCGTCGCCTTTGGCAAACTTACCGCCCGCGTGTAAACGGGTAAAGACGAGTTCAACCACAGGAATCTTTTCTTCCGGATGAAGCCCCGTCGGAATACCACGACCGTTATCCTCAACCGTGATCGAGCCATCCGTATGGCGAGTCACGGAAATACTGGTACCAAAGCCCGCGAGGACTTCGTCACTGGCGTTATCAATCACTTCCTGAATAATGTGGAGAGGATTGTCCGTCAGGGTATACATCCCAGGACGTTGACGAACGGGTTCCAAGCCTTTGAGGACTTTAATGGAAACTTCACCGTAGTCTTTTTTATCGTGTACCTTGGCCATGGGTCCTTACTCGAGTCAAACAGAATAATCTTTAATTTTAACGTCTCCGCCAAAATTTACCTAGGCGACTTCGGTCTAATTTCGATCAAGGAAAAGAAGGTTCGTTATTCCTTTGTACGGACTAATACTATCGGAATTTAGTAGAATCCCTTACAATGAAAATTCTGCGATTTTCGCGATAACCTCGATAGGATCTAATATGAGCAAGCTTTACATGGGTTTTGACGCAGGTACCCAAAGCGTCAAAATGTCCGTTTACGACGAAAACTTTCGTTGTATCACCTCGCATAGCTTACCCACATCGTTGCAATATCCAAACCCTGGTTGGGTGCAGATGGACGTTGATGAATACGCCTCCATTGCCATTACCAACATGAAGGCTTGTGCTCAGGATCTTGTCGCGAAAGGCTATAACCCGCACGATATCGTCGCGATTATGGGCGACGGGATTATTTGTGGGATCGTGGGCGTGAATGCCCAAGGGAAAGCCATCACCCCCTACATCAACTATTTAGACAGTCGTACGATGGAAGATACCGAAACCATCAATGCGATGGGATTGGATATCTGGGCACGTGAAACCGGGAATGCGTTAGCGAGCCCGATGTTCCCCGCGATGTTTGCTCGTTGGTTCTTAAAGAATCACGAAGCGTTCCAAAAAGAAGGCGTGAAGTTTGTTCATAACGCCCCGTATATTTTGATGCAGTTAGCGGGCCTCAAGGGCGAAGACGCCTTTATCGACTGGGGTGCCATGAGTGGTTGGGGCTTAGGCTACAACGTCACGGAAAAGCACTGGTCGGACGAACAGCTTGAAATCTTAGGCATTGATAAGCGCTACATGCCACGTATCGTGAAGCCCTGGGAACAAGTGGGTGGCTTAACCGAAGCGATTGCTGAATTCACGGGCTTGAAGGCTGGTACCCCGATCTTAGGTGGGGCAGGCGACACGATGCAGTCGATGTTAGGCTCGGGCATTTTCGAAGCCAATAAGGGCGTTGACGTCGCTGGGACGTGCTCGATGTTCTGCGTGTCCACCAACGGGATTGTTCCGAAATTATCCAAGCCCGAAAACGGTTTGATCTTTAACTCGGGGACGTTACCGGATACCTATTTCTACTGGGGCTTTGTGCGCACGGGCGGTTTAGGCTTACGTTGGTTCAAAGACCATTTGTGCCAGAAGTCGGATGATCCGAACTACTATCAGCTCTTGAGTGAAAAGGCCAAAGAAGTCCCGGCAGGCTGCAATGGTGTGATGTTCTTACCGTACTTAACGGGCGGTTCGGGCGAAGAAAAAGACGCGAGCGGTTGCTTCTTAAACATGACGATGGACGACGATCAGTTTGTGATGTGGCGTTCCGTCTTAGAAGCCATTGGCTACGAATACATGGG
>CAMYAA010000046.1 GCA_947253615.1 uncultured Sutterellaceae bacterium | reverse complement strand
ACGAGATCTAGTACGGTCTCGTGGGCTCGGAGATGTGTATAAGAGACAGAGCTTTCCGTGAGCTTGCCGGAGAATACCTTATACGCCCAAGCGGTATAAAGTAAAACGCACGGTAAGAGGAGAAGCGTAACGAAGAACATCACTTCTAACGTTAACTGCGAGCTCGTCGCATCCCACATCGTCAAACTAGCGTTGAGCATCGTCGAGGACGGGAGAATGAAGGGGAACATGCCGACTAACGGGGTCAAGATGATACCCAATAAGGTCACACCAGAGAATAAGATGGCTAAGCCAGAGCGGCCAGCACGATTCAAGATGACGCCTAAGAGAGCACCAACCACCGCTAAAGCAGGAACGATCCAGAGGGCAGGAACCTTCATGAAGTTGATGAACCAAGCACCGGCTTGTAATTCAACCGTCTTCGCTAAAGGCGTAGCCTGGCCAGCCGGGTCAAGACCCGAGACGACAACATAGCCGTCGATGCCGTACCAAACCCAGATACCGGCCAAGACGAACAAGACGATCGTCAAGAGACCAGCCACCGTGGATACTAACTTCGCACGAGCTTGTAAAGCACCCGTGGAGCGAAGGCTCAAGTAGTTAGCCCCATGGAAGAGGATCATGCACAAGGAAACGACGCCGCAGAGTAAACCAAACGGATTTAATAAGCCGAAGAAGTTACCCGTGTAGATCGGACGAACCGTAGCGTCAATTTCAAAAGGCACGCCTTGTAAGAGGTTACCGAAGGCCACACCGAAGATGATCGGGGGAACAAAGGAACCAATGAACAAAGCCCAGTCCCAGAGGTTACGCCACTTCGGATTTTCAATCTTCGAACGATAGTCGAAAGCGACAGGACGAAGAATCAAAGCCAAAAGGACGATTAACATGGCCCAGTAGAAGCCAGAGAAGGCCGTTGCGTACATGATCGGCCAAGCGGCGAACATGGCACCACCCCCGGTTAATAACCAAACTTGGTTACCGTCCCAGTGCGGAGCAACGGAGTTAATCATAATGCGACGTTCGTTGTCGTTCTTACCTAAGAAAGGAAGGAGACTACCTACGCCCATATCCTGGCCATCCATGATGGCAAAGCCAACGAGCAAGACCCCGATGAAAAGCCACCAGATAACCTTGAGAATCACATAATCAATCATGATTTATCTCCTGTACCTTAGTTCTTTTCAAAGTGATAGCGCCCAGTGCCCAAGGAGCTAGGCCCACGACGGCTTACGCGCGTCATCAACCAAACTTCGACCACAATGAGAGCCGAGTAGAGCAAGGCGAAGCCAGCGATAGAACCGATGAGGTCCCACGACGACAAGGCAGAGACAGACAAATGCGTCGGTAAGACATCGTAAATCGTCCAAGGTTGACGACCGTATTCAGCGATGAACCAACCGCATTCGATAGCGATCCACGGAAGCGGCAAGCTAAAGAGCATGATCTTCAAGAAGCCTTTCTTCTGATCGATCGTATCCTTCACGGAGTAAACCAAGGACACGATGAAGAGTAAGAGCATGAGCATGCCTAAGCCAACCATGACACGGAAGGTGACGAACATCGGTAAAACGTTCGGGATCGTGGAAGCAGCGGCTTCCTTGATCATTTCCGGCGTCGCGTTAGCAACGTCGTTGGTGTAGCGCTTGAGCAATAAACCGTAGCCAAGGTCATCCTTGACGGCGTTGAATTGCTTCAAGAGTTCAGCATTCTTCGGATCTTTACGTAATTGTTCAAGAAGCACAACAGCGCTCTTGCCCATCGTAATGCGTTGTTCAGCACGGGCTTCTAATTCCTTCACACCAGGAATCGGCGTGGATAAGGAGCGCGTACCGATGATGCCCATAACCCAAGGCAACTGAATTTCAAACTTGTTGGTTTGAGTGGCTTGGTCAGGAAGAGCAAACAAGGTCAACGGAGCAGGAGCCGGTTCGGTTTCCCACATCGCTTCCATCGCCGCAATCTTGGTGGGCTGGTCGCGCGTGACTAAGTAGCCCGATTCGTCACCTAATTGGAGCGTTAAGATGGAGGCAACAACGCCAAACACAGCGGCCATACGGAAGCTCGACTTGGCGAACTTAACGTCTTGACGCTTGAGCATGTAGTAGGCGGAAATGGCCATCACGAAGATGGCAGCACACATGTAGGCGCTCGAGACCGTGTGAACGAACTTGGCCTGAGCCCATTCGCTGCTAACCACAGCCCAGAAATTGGTCAACTCCATACGCATCGTGACGGGGTTGAATTCAGCACCCGCGGGGTACTGCATCCAAGCGTTAGCAACCAAAATCCATAAGGCGGAAAGGTTCGAACCGATCGCCATTAAGAACGTCGCTAATAAATGCTTACCCTTGGAGAGACGGCTCCAGCCAAAGAAGAATAAACCGATGAAGGTCGATTCCAAGAAGAAGGCCATTAAGCCTTCAATGGCTAAAGGAGCGCCGAAAATGTCGCCGACGTAGTGCGAATAGTAAGCCCAGTTCGTACCGAACTGGAATTCCATCGTAATACCGGTGGCAACACCTAAAGCAAAGTTAATGCCGAACAGTTTGCCCCAGAAACGGGTCATGTCTTTATAGATTTCTTTGCCGGTCATGACATACGTTAATTCCATAACGCAGACAAGGAAAGACATCCCTAAAGTCAGTGGGACAAACAGGAAATGGTACATCGCCGTCAGAGCGAACTGAAAGCGTGACAGGTCAACAAGATCAGTGGGGATCATTGAGGACTCCTGATGTGGTTATTGATTTTTGGAAGGGTTTTCAGCGGTAACGCCACTGATTAAGTCCCCCATGGTTGCTGGGGTGACGTCTGGTCGGTGACTCGGGCTGAAGAAGAAATACCAGAGCCCAAAAATAATGGCTAATTTAATGCAAATAACACAGATGATTTCAGCGATGAGTGTCGGTTTTTTCTTCATTGGTCAATTGATATAGAAAGCCATTAGTAGGGTCTTGTGATTCTTACTCGCACCATACTACGCTTTTAGGTGGGTTTCTAACAGGGTTAATGTACCGTAAAAACTCTAAAAAGCACGTAAAAAAGTGCTAATATGTCATTTATGGTGTCATATTGGCACAAAAGGATGGCATAAATGGCAGTTAACCCAGAAATACAGACCTTATTGGATGCGTTTGAAGATCCGCGAATTTTGATTCGTCAGGACTATACCGTGGCTTATGCCAATCAAGCGTTTGTTCGTCGTTATGGTCGTTCGGATTATGCGGGTCGCACCTGTCATGAATTGGTTTTCCATCGTGCCTCGCGCTGTTCGGAGTGTGGTGATGTTTGCCCTTTGGAGCAAGCCAGTGTGGTTGGCCATCCTGTGAGTACTTTGCGCCAGGTACTCACGCCTCGTGGGGTGCTTTTTTATGATTTGGAGAGCACGCCCATTCGCGGGGTTGATGGCTCGGTGGTTTATTACCTCGAGTCCATTCGCGACAAGACCGGGACCAAGGAGCTATTGCAATCAGAAGGGGTGGTCGCGAAGTCGCCTGCCGTGCGTCAGTTGCTCAGCGACATTGCCTGTGTGGTCAGTCGTGATACCCCAGTGCTTTTTGTGGGGGCTTTAGGCACGGGTAAGGAAATTTTTGCGCGTTTAATTCATGAGAACTCGCGTCGAGCGGCGCATTCGTTTTTGCACTTGGATTGTGCAACGCTCGATGAGAAGGTACTTTTGGATGAATTTTTCCATGCGTTAGGTAATGACTTGGCGGGCGGTACATTGTATTTGAGTGACGTTGCCGAGCTATCGATGGAAATGCAGTACGTGATCTTGAAGCTTCTTGAAACGGGTGGTTTTGCTCCGCGCGGTCGCGCGAGTACGAAGATTGCAGACTTGCGTGTGTTGGCGGCTACGCGCCATGATTTAAGAGAGCGTGTGCGAGAAGGTCGTTTCCGTGAGGATCTTTATTATCGTTTAAGTACGTGTCGCTTTGAGGTCCCCTCCTTGAGTGAGCGTCGGGAGGACTTAATTGAGTTGAGTGAATTACTCTTGAGCAAGATTCCTGGTGGATCCACGATGCATTTAAGTGAAGCGGCGCAGCTCGCTATTCTTGAGCGTGCTTGGTATGGCAATTCCTATGAGTTTGAGTCAGCCCTTGAGCGCGCGGTGATTTTCACCAAAGGCAATGAAATTGGTGCTGAGTGGTTGTCTCAAGAGCCTGTACCTGCCGTGAGCCCAGTTCCCTTAGCCGTGACTCAAGGGGGAGCCAGTGACAATGAGCCTGTTCTGGCTCAAAGAATTCGCCAATGGAAAGGCACACGAGCGGCCCTTGCCCAGGAGCTTGGCGTGAGCGTTCGAACGCTCTATCGAATGATTCAACGGTTAAATATTGAATAATTAATGTTTTTTCCGGGTGTGCCAAAAAAATATTTTGACAACACAAAAGTTTCTTACTAAAAACTAAACCCCAGAGATTAGCGCTCTGGGGTTTTGTGTTTGAAGTCGAAAGCGTTTTACTTCGTTTCTTCGCTTTCTTCTCCATCATTCATATTGATACGAACAATCGGTGGTGCAACGGCGATATCTTCTTCTGAAATTCCCCACATTTTAAGTAAGTCTGATTGACAGACGGGGTCAGAGGTACCGCGAGCTCGACGTTGAGCTAACGAGGCACGCACAATCTTTTCCACTTGATCTAGCGGGAGGCAGTTGAGATCCGAGAAAAGGATGGTACAACGTTCTGTATCGATATTAGGCAAGCTATTAGCAAACTCAAGAATGACGTCTTTTTCTGCAAAGTATAAAGTCAGCGATTTTTCTTGAGACTCTACGGCAAAAAGAGGACCTTCTAGTTCATAAAAGGCTAATCCATAACGCATGCTTTCACGAACACCACGCGCGGCGCGGCGAATCATGCTGCAAACTCGTGCCATAGCAACGCGTCGGTCGTTTGGAAGGCTCTGAAGGTAGCCTCCGACCGTGGTAGCGGCTGGAACCATTCGCTTCTCCGAAATACAAAATGAGACTTTCTATTTTAACAAATTTGGCTCTTCATTTTGCTAGATTGGCGCATCTAAATCTCATGGAAGCGTCATTTCCAAAGAAAAGAAACCCCTGAAAATCGGCCGATAGCGCCTGGAATACTTTACTTCCAGAGTCGGTAATTCGCCGAAAATTTCACATTGAGAATTTGTCCTTTTTGGCTCGGTGAGCATCCCGTTAAAGGGAGACCACCACGGGTATTTTCGCGAGTGAGATACGTGGCATGTTTGAGCCAAGGAATCGTGTTGGGTTGGATTTCAAAAAGGAGCTCAGGGAGGTTGTCAGCGTTGTTTTTGTTGAGAAGCGCGACTTGTTGAAGATGGGCTTCACGATGCTGACGATCCACGAGTGTTTGTGGGTTGGTTTGTTGCCCTAAGACCCGGCCGGACATATCGGTGAGTCTTCCCGAGAGTTGGACAAATTTCCAGAAGGCTCCCTGTTCGTCACGATGACATACAAACTGAGTAGTTCCCGTGATTTTTATCGTACTAATGGAGGTCTTTCCATTTAAAGGACCCGACGTTATAGTGTTAAGTTGGGAACATCCCCATAGCGCCATAAGCATGAGGCTCGCACTAGCGAGTTTGATGGCCTTGGGGAGTACAGTAGCTAAAGGGCGCATGCTCGATGATTCCTATTGAGTCCAATGGTGTGAATTATAAGCTTGCTGTTTTTTGATTTTTATGTTTATAAATTAAACGAAATTCTCTTAAAAGGATCGCGTTTAGGTAAAATTAATTAATATTCAAAAATCAATTGCAATAATTAATCCTCAAGCTCATTTTGATTTCGAATAGAAATGAGTTTGCAACCCCAATCTAGGAGATAGCAGTGATTCAAGTTCGTTTACACGGACGTGGTGGCCAAGGTGTGGTTACTGCTGCGGAAATGATAGCGCTTGCTGGTTTTATGGAAGGTCATAAAGCTCAAGCATTCCCAAGTTTTGGCTCTGAACGTACCGGGGCTCCTGTGACGGCTTACGCCCGTTTTTCCAATGTGGATATTCGTTTGCGTGAACCCGTCTTAGAGCCCGATGTGGTCTTAGTTCAAGATCGCACACTGCTTGAAAGCGTCAATGTCTTTAGTGGTCTTCGTCCTGAAGGCTATGTTTTGATCAACTCTTCTTCGACACCCGAGCAATTAGGCTTATCGGAATTGGTGGCTCGTTTGCCCAAAGGGCATGTCATGACGGTTTCTGCGACGGCTTATGCCATGGAAAAGATTGGCCGTCCGTTACCGGGGGCTGCCATGTTGGCGGCAATGGCTGCTCAAACCAATTTAATGAAGTTAGAGAGCGTGATTAACGCCTATAACGAAAAGTTCTCGGGTCGTATTGCTCAGGCCAATGCTGAGGTGGCTGAGCTTGCCTACAAGGCTATTCTTGCTCAGAAGGAGTTGTTAGATGCTTAAACAAATTGAAGGGAGCCAAGGCGTTGCGCAAGCGGTTGGGTTATGCCGTCCAGATGTCATTTGTGCGTATCCGATTTCTCCTCAAACCCATATTGTGGAAGCGTTAGGGGTGCTCTGTCGAAAAGGGGTTTTGCCCAATAGCGAGTACATCAATGTGGAAAGTGAATTTGCCACTATGTCGGTGGCCATTGGGGCTTCTGCGGCGGGGGGTCGAGCCTATACGGCAACAGCTTCGCAAGGCTTGTTGTTTATGGCTGAAGCAATTTATAACGCTTCTGGGTTAGGGTTGCCTATTGTCATGACGGTGGCCAATCGTGCGATTGGTGCTCCGATTAACATTTGGAACTGTCTCTTATACACATCTCCGAGCCCACGAGACCGTACTAGATCT
>CAMYAA010000045.1 GCA_947253615.1 uncultured Sutterellaceae bacterium | reverse complement strand
GTGCATTATCCTTCGGCGGTGAATACTGAGGTGGTTCGTGAAGAACTTTAATCAGTTTCCAAAGAAGTCTTAGTGCAGACCTTCGGGACGGCCTCTGACCTTGTGATTCGTATGCCGAATCGTCCGGGCCAGAGCTCGGGTGACTTGGCCATCGAAGTGATGAAGGTCATTCACAAGACCGACCCTGAAGCCAACTTGACCCGTACGGAATACGTCGGTCCTCAGGTCGGTGAAGAATTAGCTCAAGACGGGACAACGGCGTTGGTGATCGTGGTCATTGGGATCATGATTTACTTGGCCTTCCGTTTCGAATGGAAGTTCTCGGTCGCGGCCATTATCGCTAACTTGCATGACGTGTTCATCGTGGTGGGGATTTTCTCCTTCATGCAGTGGGAATTCTCATTGCCGGTGTTGGCGGCTGTGCTTGCGGTATTGGGTTACTCCGTGAACGAATCGGTGATTATTTTCGACCGTGTTCGTGAACATTTCCGCACGATGCGTCGTGCTGACACGATGGAAGTGATTAACTCGGCTATTACGGCGACGATTTCCCGTACCGTGATTACTCACTCTTCGACGTTAGCAATGACCTTAGCCATGTTCTTCTTTGGTGGTCCTGCGCTCCACTATTTCGCCTTAGCGCTGACGATTGGTATTCTCTTAGGGGTGTACTCGTCCGTGTTCGTGGCAGCGGCTATCGCCCTCTATTTGGGTGTTAAGCGTGAAGACTTGGTCAAGCCTGTGAAGAAAGACGAAGTTCAAGAAATGGTTCCGTAAGACCCCATTTTCTAGACGCTAAAAAAGGGATCGATGTTCGCATCGGTCCCTTAATTATTGGAGGTGTAAGTTTTAATTTGATATCTGACAGTGCTTTGAGAAGCTCCGGTCAGTTGCTGTAGCTTTAAATCGATTGCTGATAGAGCTTTTGGAAGAGCTCACGAAGAATGGCATCGAGCTTCATCACGATTTCGTTTTGAACCAATTCAGGATTGTCCTTGGGGAGTTTATCCCAGTCGAGCGGCAATTTTTTCATTGATTCCTGAACTTCTGTTTTCCAGAATTCTGGACTTTCGCTTTCGGCCCATTCGCCACGGCCTCGTCCAAAATGAGCGATGGCCAGATAAAGCAATACGGTTTCTTCAAAAAAGCCATTTAAAGCTTGAGCGCTCCAAGAGAGCTCAATCCCATCTTTCTTTTGTTGGGAGTTGTAGGCTTTAGCAATCCCCGCGGCACCAATGGCCCCAATAATCCCGCCAATGAGGGTCGCTAATCCCAACGAAAGCCCACCCGTCGCGACGTCAGCGATAGCACCTGTACTCGCGCCACTCGCAGCGCCCACTGCAGTCGCAGTCGTTAAGTCAACTTTGGAGCCCGAGACCTTCCAGTCCGACTTCATGCGCTGAAGAATAGTTTTAGAAACGCCTGTTCCAGAGAGGTGGTTAATTTGGATGAGTTTGTCGGTTAAACGACAGAAATTGTCTGCCACTTTGCTCGACAAGGCCGTCTGGGCATCCATGAGGGTTTCGTCGGGTTCTTTTAAAAGCCCAAACTGATTGCCCAACTGTTTGAGGCGTCCCGTAATCGATGGCGCCTTCGCAAGTTCCTGATCTTCAAACGCTCGACGCAAATAAACACTCATCGCGTCCAACGAGCGGCTGTAAATGGCGTTTCGACTACGAATCCAGCTTTCGCGTAATGAGGCAAAGGTAGGCTTTAAGCTTTCTGGTAAGGTCTCACCGATCGTGTCTAAGAGCGTTCGCTCTTGGACCCAGCAGCGGAAAAAGGCGTCCATCGGAAGCACGTGTTTGACAACAGGATAGGCCGCAAAACGCTCTTTCCAAGTGGCGACAAGTTTGGCTTCTTCTTCGGGGGGCAGGGGCTTTTTCGTTTGATTTAATAAGACGATAACGGGCTTATTCATCCAGGATAGGATTTTGATTTCCGCGTCATAAAAGGTCTTTTCGCCTTCAGTGCCATGAGCTTCCACGAGGTAAAGAATAACGTCCGAGATGTCACGCACGTGTTCAATGGCCTTTTGATTGAGCCAGAACGCTTTATCGGTAAATCGGTCCCAAACTTGGGAGAGAAACCATCCCATTGGTTTTTCGCGCTGTTCAAGGCGTTTGGCTAAACGAACAGAATCCCCAAACCCAGGCGTGTCCCAGAGTTTTAATTCGCACCCGGCGTTGTCACGCACCAAAACATAGCCTTCAGAATCTTGCGTGACATGGGCTTCATCTTTGACCGTCCCCACGTCGCGCATGGTTAAGGTGCGCGTCAAGGTCGTCTTACCAATGTTGGTATGACTAATTAAACTCAGATTGATACGAAAATGATCATCGGTTTGCATACGGGGTGCCTAAGAAAGAAGCCAAGATTACGCCATTAACGGTTGTATTAATTTTAAAGCGTCCGCTAATTTCGTTGAATCTAATTGAATTGCTTGAGTTTGGCAATCGTATTGTTGGGCGAAATTTTTCCATTGCGCCATACGTGTTTGAGCGTGATCCTCATCTAACCCTTGCGTGTCGAGTAAGAGAATCGGGCTCCAGCCCAAGGGGTGTGGAATGTTCGCAATGGTGGAAAGCATTTTCCCGTGCACTTCAGGTTCGGGCGTCATATTGGCCGTCCAGCCTAACATCACGCGACTTGGCGCCTTTTCCATCAAAGCGACTTTTAAGGTTTCAAAATCGTCGGCCCAAATATCAAAGTTTTGCTGACGTAAGGAGTGATCTAATTTGCCTTGCACGGTTTCGAGCAACGGCTGCCAAGCGGCTTTTGTTTGGGTGGGCACAATAAAGACGAGATTGCCCTGCTGGTTTTTCGCTTTGAAAATGGCCTTGAAATAGTCGGACTGCGTGTTAAGAACAAAACGCTTTTTGGCGCGTGAGATTTTCCAGCTTCCCCAGAGAACGAGGATCAAGCGAGGAATGATCACGACGATACTTAAAAAGCCCAAAATGCGAAGGATCCAAAGCGCGGGTTCGGTATTGGCATAGTGGGCCGCGCCAAATTGAAGCGCTTCAACGCTCTCGAGCGTAATGGGCGAGCCACCAGGGATTAAACCGTAGGTCAGGTGAAAAATATCCGTCACCCATTCCGGTTTATTGAGAAACCAGGTACTTTCCCAGCCGACAAGCCATTCGGTCCCAATGCCGCGAACAAAGGTGCTCACGACAATTCCAATCGCAAAACAAAGGGCGCCCAAATGAAACGCTCGAGCGCTCCACAAGGAAAAGAGCGGTTGATAATCGTCGAGCAAACGCTCCGAGAGAGCTTTCGCTTGTTCACGTCCCTTTAGGGGATACCATTTGAGGAGTCGAATCAACTCTGAGAATAAATGGCGGGCCCAGGTGCTTTTCCCTTTATTCCAGGGACGACGAAGGGTGTGAACAAAAAGAAGCAAATAAACTACGATGTTCCAGAGTAAGAGGAACAAAAGAGGTGGCGAGAGTAAATTGATTTTGTCCCCAGTGCCCGCAATCTGCTCTAAGAGTGCTCCCAGCATAAAGGCTAAGACGCTCAGTCCAGCCGTGAGCCACGCCGGATGCCACTCAGGCGCTTCCGGAATACGAAGGCCTAAGTCTCGCGCCTTGCGAATCACTTTTTCCGCGCGATTGAGAACAACGGAAGCGGGACTCGCCTTTTCGCCAAGTTCGTGCCAGGCCGCTTCGGTAGCGGCTCGGCCTTCGCTAGCGGGAAAGTCAACGTCTTTTTCAAGAATTTCGGCCGTACGCACCTTGACTAAGGCAGAAGCATTGAGTTTGATTTTGGAGGGACTAGAGGTAAACATGAGGGCAAAAGCCAAAAAAGTTAGAGATAACTCAAGAGCGTTTTGGTGGCTTGAGCCACATCTTTTTGTCCGCAAATCGCGGAAATGATGGCGATACCATCCGCGCCGTGTTCGAGACACGCTTGAATATTGTGCGACTTAATGCCGCCAATGGCGACGTTAGGCATCTTCGTTTGGTTCTCGACTGCGCGCAAACCGTCGAGTCCAAGCGCTGGTGCCGCATCGGGCTTACTTGAGGTGGGCCAAATCGGGCCAATGCCTAAATAGTCCACACAGGCGAGATCCTCAGGACGGCACTCCTCGGGCGAGCTAATCGAAAGTCCAATGATTTTTTCGGGTCCCAAAAGCCGACGAACGTCTTGGGGGGGCATATCGCTTTGGCCGACGTGCACACCGTCGGCATCGATCGCTAACGCGACATCAACCTGATCGTTGATGATGAGTTTCACCCCCGTGGGCGCGAGTAGGGCTTTTAAACGACGCGCCGCCTCCATCCATTGACGCTTTTTCCACTCGGGAGCACGTAATTGAACGAGGGTTACGCCGTTTTGAACAGCGACTCGGGTCGTCTCGATCATGCCTTCGAGCCCACCGCAGAGGTTGGGATCCAAGACTAAATAAAGACGAAGTTCATGGGGAGTGATTAAGGCCATGATGTGTCCTTAGGCAAAGTCTTTCATGATTTCGTAGAGCGCATCGAGGTAAGCCACGTGGAAGCTTCCAGGGGACTGCGTTTTATCATAAGCGCGGGTGGCGGCTTCTTTACAGAGATAGGAGGCCGCAACTGCTGCTTCGGTGAGCGACGGTGCGACCGCGGCTAACGCAGCCGTCAAAGCCGATAAAGCGCAACCCGTCCCTACCACTAAGGTGGTTAATTCAACCCCACCTTGAATGCTGATAACTTGGGACTTGTCCACAACTTTATCCACAGTACCGGTGATGAAAACCACGCCGCCCGTGAGGTCGACTAATTGCTTCGCGGCTTCAACAGCGCTCTCGGTCGAATCCTGGCTGTCCACACCTTTTCCTTGGGAGGCAAAGCCCGCCAAGGCTAAGATTTCACTGGCGTTCCCACGAATGATATTGGGTTTTAACGCCACGAACTCTTTCATGATTTCGTTACGCCAAGGAGTGGCGCCCGCCGCGACGGGGTCCAATACCCAGGGGTGACCCGTTTCTTGAGCGTTTTTAATGGCGCAGCGCATGGCTTCGAGACGTTCCGGGTAGGGCGTCCCTAAATTGACTAATAACCCTTGGGCAATACGTGCAAAATCGCCCGCTTCTTCTTTGCCCACGACCATGGCGGGCGAAGCACCGGTGGCTAAAAGCACGTTAGCGGTAATTTCCTGGACGACTTCGTTGGTTAAACAATGGGTTAACGGGCGAAGACGTGCAAGGTTTTGAAGACTAGGGGTTACGTATTCACAAAGGTTGTTAGGCATGGTCAGTAAAATCGTAAGAAAAATGGAAAATTGACTTTGGTAAGTCAGGGTTCATTCATAATATACAGGTTTAAACCCTGCATTTCTAAGGAAAGCCTTTCAAAATGTTTATTCACCCACAGTTTAACCCTATCGCCATACAGGTAGGTCCGCTTGCCGTGCACTGGTACGGGCTGATGTATCTCATTGGGTTTGCGCTTTTTTGGATTCTTGGTCGCTTTCGTGCGAAAGAAACCTGGCGTCAAATCACGCCCGACGATGTTGAGAATTTGCTCTTCTACGGGGTGCTAGGGGTAGTTCTTGGGGGACGCATTGGCTACTGTTTGATTTATCAACCCGAGTACTATTTGTCGCATCCGCTTGAAATCGCCGCTCTCTGGCAAGGCGGGATGAGTGCTCATGGTGGGGTAATCGGCTGCATTATCGTGATGCTCGTTTATGGTCGATTACACAAAATGGGCTTTTGGCGTGTAGCGGACTTTGTCGCGCCATTGGTGCCTTTAGGATTGTTCTTTGGCCGCATCGGAAACTTTATTAATGGGGAGCTTTGGGGCCGCGTTTGCTCGCCCGACTTTCCCTTGGCGATGGTGTTTCCCGAAGCGCAGGACGGCGGCTTGCCGCGCCATCCATCTCAGCTTTATGAAGCGGGTTTAGAAGGGTTATTGCTCTTTATCGTTTTATGGTTTGCTTCGCGTAAGCCTAAGCCGGTGGGTTTCGTAGCTGGGCTCTTTTGCTTCGGTTACGGGGTTGTCCGTTTCGTGGTGGAATACTTCCGAGAACCGGACGCCTTCTTGGGTTTACAGGCCTTGGGCCTGTCGCGCGGTCAATGGTTGTCGCTGCCGATGATTGTTGTGGGACTAGTGACGATGGTCGTAGCTTGGAGTCTCGCTCGTCGACAGTTAACGAAGTAACGAAAACGTACTTTCCTATAGAAGAAGGCCACCATTCGTAATGAATCGTGGCCTTTTCGACGTCTTCAGTTTTGTTCTCGCTTACTTAGCGGCGGGAGGAAGTTGACCAAACTACTTCTTGTAGAGCTTGGCGTACGTTCCATTACTCTTATATTTTTATCTGTTTAATAAATTTTTTGATTTCTTTATAAACTGGATTTTTCAGTGAAGGATATTTTTCAAGAACTTTGTTAGTCCATTCAGGCCCATGACCACCTACGGTTTTAATAAAACATTCTAATTTGCCAACAGGAACAATATGGATGCCGTGTTCTTGTAAGGTTTTATTCAAGCGTTGAAAAGCTTCTGTCGCGTCTCCTGGGGGAATAGCATTAATTCCTGCTGACTTAATTCCATCCCATTTTGATGAAGTCTTAATAATCTCACGAATATTACGTATTTCTTTTTCGGTTAAATCTTTATTTTTTGAAGCTTGTAGAATACTGTTTATCAGATTTGTTGCGTCTTTTCGATTGATTTTGTCTTTTCCGCTATGTAGATTGCTGACAAGGATATTGTAATCTGTTGTTAGATCGTTCCATTTAACGTCAAAAGCTTCAGCTATCCCTGTCTCTTATACACATCTGACGCTGCCGACGATATGCAGTGTGTAGA